>DAOWGJ010000165.1 GCA_030637505.1 Holophagae bacterium | reverse complement strand
GTCGGTCAATCTGAGTTCTTCGATCGTTTGCCGCTGAGCCTCCAACTGCTCCGTGGCATGTTCGAGGGCCTCGGTCTGATCGCCGATCCGATCTCTCAGTTCAGTCAGGACGCCCTCCATCTCGGCAATGCCGTACTCGAGCCGCTGATGGAGGCGGTGGTACATCCATCCGACAAAAACCGCCGCCACCACGGCCACCGAAGCGATAGTCCAGGGCAGGGTCGAATCGGTCAACGCGTCGGGAATCTCGGCCCAACTCCGGCGGGGAACGCACACCACGCCAACGGTCCATGAAACGACCGACCTGATCCTCAAGCCCATACAGTCCCCCTCTTTGCGATTCTCACAAACATTGTACCGTAAACTGGCAGAGACCGTGTACCCTGTTGCGCCAAGGAAATGCCGTCGATTCGGCAAAAAGGGGTAGGACATGACATCGAAGATCTCTATCGTCTTGTGTGCCGCGTTTCTCGCGATCAATACCGGGCTCCCCGCCGGGGCCGGAGAAGCCGTCGAAGAACAGCTGCTGTACGAGACACGGGAGGCTATCCCTCAAGCCTACCGTTGGAATCTCGAAGATATCTTCCCGTCGACCGCCACCTGGGACCAAGCCGCCCAGGCCCTGGACGGCTCGATCGGGACCCTTGAATCCTTCAAGGGCACCTTGGGACAATCGGCCGAAAAACTCGCCGACGTGTTGGACTTGAATTTTGAAATTTCGCGCAATGCCTCCGACCTCTTTGTCTACGCCGCCCAGTGGCAGACGACCGACACCCGCGATGCAGAGGCCAACCAATACCGGAGCCGCGCCCGCGCCCTGATGGCACGAATCGGCCAGGCCTCATCCTTCATCGCCCCGGAGGTCGCTCAGATTCCGGACGCGCAGCTCACGGAGTTCATGACTTCACCCCGATTGAAAACCTACGCCCATGTCATCGACAACATGACACGGCTCGAGGCCCACACCCGCTCGACCGAGGTCGAAGAGGTTCTGGCCGGCGCCGCCCTGCTCCGGGGCGCGCCTGTACAGATCTACCAGGGCATGGTCAGTGCCGACATTGATTGGCCCGAGATTGATGGCGAAGACGGAGAGAAATCCAAGGTCATCCCAGCTCTCTACTATTCATTCATGGGCAACCAGGATCGCCGCATTCGCAAGGATGCGGCTCTGGCCCTCTTCGGCACCTATGACCAGTTCGGCCATGCCCTGGCAGGCACCTACTCGGCCTCCATCAACAAGGATATCTGGCTGGCACGCACACGGGGTTATGACTCGACACTTGACATGGCCTTGACCCAGACCAATGTGCCTCGCCAGGTCGTCGACACATTGGTCGGCGCCGTTCACGACAACGTGGACGCGATCCACGATTATGTAGTCCTGCGCAAGAGGATCCTCGGGCTGGACGACTTCCACATCTACGACCTCTACGTCAGCATGGTCCCTGCGGCCGAGAAGCGTTACACCTTTGTCGAAGGCTGGGACCTGGCGATCCGCTTCTGGGAAGAGACGATGGGCGAAGCATACGCTGCAGTCGCACAACGGGCCCTCGACGACCGTTGGATCGATGTCTATCCCAACACCGGCAAACAGGGTGGGGCCTATTCCTGGGGCACCTATAACTCCCACCCCTATCTCTTCCTCAATTGGGGGGGAACCCTGGAAGACGTGTTCACTCTGGTCCACGAGATGGGCCACTCAATTCACAGCCATCTGGCCAATGACGGCAACCCGTACCACGACGCCGACTACAGCCTCTTTGTCGCCGAGGTCGCATCAGTCGCCTCCGAGAGCCTCTTCTTCAACTGGCTTCTCGACCAGACCGACGACCCGACCCAACGCCTTGCGTTGCTTAACTTGAGGATGAACAACATCACCGGAACCTTCTTGCGTCAGATTTTTTTCCACGAGTTCGAGGCCGCCGCCCATCAAGCCGCCGAAGCGGGCGAACCGTTGACCAAGGACGCACTGGACACTCTCTGGGGTGATCTGTGGCTGGAGTACTACGGCAAGGATGCGACCCTGGACGACGTCTACCGCTCAGGGTGGGCTCGAATCCCCCACTTTTACCGTACGTTCTACGTATGGGTCTATGCCACATCCTTCGCAGCCGGTGAGGCGATTGCCGGACGCTTCCGCTCAGGGGACGAAGGGGCCGTCGAGGACTACCTGGCCACCCTCAAACTGGGCGGCAGCGTCTACCCGATGGAGGCTCTGGCCCGGGCCGGCGTCGATATGAACGACCCCACGGTCATCAGCACCGTCATGGACACCTACCGGGGGATCCTGGCCGAGATGGAGAAATTGTTGCTGGCGAAGTAAACCTGATTCAACCCAGCCGGAACCGGGCCGGGGAAGACCCCGGCCCGTTTGTTGCTTCTGAGCAGTCTCAATTCAACTCAATCAACTCGGCATCACCCCTCAAGGTCTCCGTCAGATCGTAAATCTCCCACTTGACCATGACTCCGGTCGCCCGATCGATCCAGGTGTACAACGTCCACCCGTCTGATTCGCCCGAAGTCTCCGTCGTTTTCCGAACGACACATGTGAAGGTTCCCGCCTCAACCGTCTCGACGTCGTCGATATCTTCGATCACCCCGTCGTGGCTCTCAGTGGGCGCCGACGAAGTGCCAAAGGACGACGACACCGAAGTCGCTGTGACAGAGGGTGTGGTCCAGGTCTCACCCTCACACTGCCTCGTTGCGGGCCCAAGGTACTGCACCGGGTTCATGGTGACGGTGACATCCTCCTCCGTAACGACACCGAAAATCGTCACCTTGATATGGCTTTCTATACGCTCCAACTCTATGTGCCCCTCGGGATCGTCGAGGATTTCAAAAAACTCCCTGATGTCGGTCTCGGTCAGGCTCGTGAACCCCCCGACCGTGATTTCCTGAACGCTCGAGACATGGCTTTCGGTCGAGCTCGATGAAAGGAAAGTCGACGTGCTCTCGAACTCGAAAGTCTGCCCCTGCTCCTCAGAGTGGAAACGCCAGGTCGCAACGGTACCGGGAGAGGGATAATCTATCGTCACGCACTGACCGGTTCCACCACCGCCTCCGCCTCCGCCACCGCCACCACCACCAGCGCCACCGCCGAAGGTACCTGACCGATGAGCACCCGACTCATAGACGGGATCGTTCGAGGCGTTGTCGATGACCGAGACAAAGGGCACCACAGGACCGTCGGCCGATACGACCGCAGAGCCGTTGAATCCGGCGCCCACACCGGCCTGGCCAAGGATGTCGTCAACCTGGTTCATTTCGTTTGGCCCCAGGTCGACCGAATGCTCACCCTGAGAAATCCCTGATGCATCCCAGACCGATATGTCGACGTGAACGTCGTCGTCGGAAACATTGACGAATCCCGCGTTGGACCGAAAACCGTTGTTGGACAGGCCTGTGTACACCCTCATCTCACCCTCTTGCAGGGCGCCGGCGAGGGGTTCTCCGGGGATCGCCTGCCCAAAGGTCCCTTGGGCGCCCTGGTTGAAGGTGCGGGTGAAGATCAGCACCGGTTGCGACGAGTCCACGCGGATCGCGCCGTTGGCTGACGACAGACCGAAGATCGACATCATCGCGTCGTCGTAGGTGTCGAAGTTTCCGGCTCCGACCGAAATCGTGGCCTCGGCCTGCCCCGAGCCCGACCGGCCCTTCTTGTGATAGGTGAACTCAACCAATGCGTTCTGGGAACCCGGATTGAAAATCCTGAGATCGGTTCGCCACACACTTCCCTCCGCCCCGCTGGCACGCGCGGCGGCGCTGATGACCTGCTGGCGAGCCGCCTCGCTCTCGCGAACGGCCATCACGGCCACCGGATCTCCGGTGTTCTCGTCCACGACCGAGGCATAGACGATCACCGGCGCGTTGGTCGTCACCACGATGCGGGACCCCGTGGAGGAGCCGGCACCGATCGCCGAGAAAATATCGTTGACCTGTCGCTGTCCAAATGCCTTGAAGGTGAAAGAGTTCTGGCCGCCATTTCCTCCGTTGGAGTGAAACAAGCTCACCGTTACCTTGCCCCCCTGTGCGGTCGTCGCGGCAAAGCCGAGGTTGGTTCGAAAATCATCGGATTTGGCCAGATAGAGGATATGGCCCTCTTCACCCGGCTGCAGTGCCTCTTGAACCGGGACCGCAGGAATGAACTGACCGTAGGTCCCCCCGGGAACCTGGTTGTAAGTCCGGGTTGTCACCACAAGATCCACGTTGGCGCATTCAACCAACAGCCCTCCGGTCCCTTCAAAAGCGAAGCCGGAAAAGAACACGTCAGGGACGATGGTCTGGCCTCCTGGTTCTACCGTCACCTGGATGCTGTCCTCCAGAGCCGAGTTGTCTCTATTCGCCTTGAGCAGATACACGGTCACCGTCACCGTCGTATCAGCAGGGTTGACCAGCCGGAGATCGGTCCGCCAATTGGTTCCTTCGGACCCGGCCGCATGGGCGCCGGCCGGCACCATCCATTGGGCCGCAGCACCCACCGTTGCCGAAGCAATCACCAAACCACACACCACCGCCGTAACGGACCACATGTTCTTCATCTCTTTCTCCCTTCGACCCATCAATTTAAAACCAATCTCGATCTCAGAATTGTATCAGAGACTTCCGAGTTCATCTGCTACTACAGGATCTGTCCCGATCTCAGGACATTTAATCCTCATTTCAGGACAGAATCTCCGAAAAATTTCATTACGCGCCCGTGTACCGCGAACCTCTTTCCAGGCATATACGTTGCATAGAGTGAGGATGAAAGAGCGCGACGAGTGAAGGAGCTGGTGATGTCAAATGAGCGGCAAGAGCATCTGAAATCCGGAAGCCCGAGAGTCGTTATCCTCGAAGGTGAGGGTGGCCCGAGCATAGAAATTCTCGATCTGCCCAGGACCGCCGGCATTGGAGCATCCTTCTACCATCGCGGCACATCGTGGACGGTGACCGACCTCCGCACTCACGACCGCGTTCTGATTTGCAGCGATTCGCACGGCATCGGTCGCAGATCGGAATTGAAAGGGTAAGATACCCAGCCCGACGCCCCGAGAATTGCTCAGGATGCGCACACGCATCGGAGAGAGAAGAAAAGCGTCATAGTCTTGACTCGGCAGGAGGCGTCCGCACGTTGGGGTTACCAACCCTGGTCTTCGGCCGCCTCTTGGATTTTCTGATCGATCAAAGACTCTGGAGAAATCGGCCTTCGACGACCACCGATCGCAACCTGAAAGATCTCGGCAGGAGCAGTCGACAGGGGTTCCTGCGCCCATACGATCACCGCAAAATCCTCCGGTCGCTCCAGGTCGAGGCTCGGCATGACCGCCAGTGTGTCGACGTCGATGCACTGACCGGCCTCCAGTGTCACGTCCTTGCTCTGCCCCTGGCGGCCGGCATTACGGTAGTAGGTGGGTGAGTCCGGAAAGTTGTCGATGACTTGAAGGGTGAAAATCCGCATATCTCGAGGAAGGCCCCCTTCCTCGATGCACACCTTGGCAAATACTCTCAGGATAGGGCCTTCAAGGGCAGTGAAAACATCGATCGTCACATCTGTTTCCTGCTCCTGATGCACCCCCAGGTCATCTCCCCAGTCAGCGTAGTCATAGCCGGCGTCATCGGCGCCGTTGAACCACATGTAGGGCGTGAACTGCAGTTGATAGAAATTCGCTCGTGAAGAAGCCAACCCGGACCCTGCCTCCCCGCCGAGATGATAGAAAATCGGTATGAAACTATCTCCATGCAGCTCAAAAAGATCGTTGACCACCGGACCGGCGGCCCTGCACCCACTTCAATTGGGTTGAGTGAAGTACTCTCCGAGGATCTTGCGGTCTGCACCGATCGCCGGGCCCCCAACCGCCACCATCACCAACGCCATCGCGGCAACAACTTGTCTTGTATGCATCGCACCCTCCACACCGATCGGTGCAACCCGATCTGTCGGTGGAGCCTAGCGACATTTCGACAGATGCGCAATTGATTCTTTTTTGTGGCTATTTCTCTCTCGTCGTGTCTTTGCCCTCGAACTTCGCAAGCGCCTGAACTGAGAGCTGATAGCTGATAGCTGATAGCAATCCCGCGAAGCCGGATTACCCTTTGTAGATCTGCCGCCGCCTCAATTCCCGCACTCGATCCCGGAGTTTAGCGGCCTCTTCGAACTCGAGGTTTTTCGCGGCCGTTTTCATCCTCTTTTCGAGCTCGACAATCAACTTGGCCAGGCTTGCCCCGTCCTCATCCTCGTCCATGCCCCCTTCCGCCACACGGCCCAGCAGGGACCCCGGGTCGTGATAATCGATCGCCGACATGGCCACCAGGGGATTGGCGACGTCCTTGATTATGGATCTGGGCTCTATGCCGTGTTCAACGTTATGGGCCGCCTGTGTTTCGCGCCGCCGTTCTGTCTCACCCAACGCCCGCTCTATCGACCCGGTGCGGCGGTCTGCGTAGAGAATAGCCTTCCCTTCAACATTCCTCGCCGCCCTCCCGATCGTTTGAATCAACGACGTTTCCGAGCGCAGAAACCCCTCCTGGTCGGCGTCGAGGATGGCCACCAGAGATACCTCGGGGAGGTCCAGACCCTCCCTGAGCAAGTTGATGCCTATCAGCACGTCGAACTCGCCGCGGCGGAGATCCGCCAGAATCACCGACCGTTCCAACGTGACGATCTCCGAATGCAGATAGCGGACTCTGACGCCCATTTCGGCGAGGTAGGCCGTCAGGTCTTCCGACATTCTCTTGGTCAATGTGGTCACCAGAACCCGTTCGCCTCGTGCGACGACCTGACGGATCTCGGCAAGGAGATCGTCGACCTGGTTGCCCGCGGGGCGCACTTCGACTTGGGGATCAAGCAAGCCGGTCGGGCGAATCAACTGTTCGACAACCTCGCTCCCGCTGGCCCTCTTCTCGTAGGGCCCCGGAGTGGCCGAAACGAAGATCATCTGGTTCATTCGCTCTTCGAACTCCTCGAAATTCAACGGGCGGTTGTCCAGCGCAGACGGCAGGCGGAAACCGTGATCGACCAGGGTCTGTTTACGAGACCGGTCCCCGTGGTACATGCCGCCGACCTGGGGGATCGTCACATGGCTCTCGTCGACGATGCACAGGAAATCATCGGGGAAATAGTCCAGCAGGGTCGGCGGCGGTTCGCCGGCGTGCCGCCCGGTCAGGTGCCGGGAGTAGTTCTCGATCCCCGAGCAGTAGCCCAGCTCCGTCAACATTTCCAAGTCGAAGAGCGTACGCTGGGACAGCCGCTGGGCCTCCACCAATCGCTCTATCGCCTTGAATTCGGCCAATCGCGGATCCAGCTCCTCGCGGATGCCCTCGATCGCCGCCAGCAACTGCTCACGAGGCGTGACGTAGTGAGTCCTTGGATAGATCGGGACGCGCTGGAGATCTTCAATAACCCGGCCTGTCACCGGATCGAAGCGCTGCACGGTCTCGATCTCGTCGCCGAAGAAGGACACACGAATCCCGAGGTCGTCATACGGCGGATAGATCTCCAGCAGATCGCCCCGCAGCCGGAAGCTGCCCGGCGCCAGATCAAGGTTTGTCCGTTCGTACTGCATCTTGGCCAACTGGCGTAGTACGTCGTTGAGTGGCTCGACGGTTCCCGCCTCGAAGAACTGAAGCATGCCGAAGTAGGCCTCAGGCGAGCCCAGGCCGTAAATGCAGCTGACCGAGGCGACGATGACGACGTCCCGCCGTTCGAACAGGGAGCGGGTCGCCGACAAACGCATGCGGTCGATCTCCTCGTTGATCGACGTCTCCTTCTCGATGAAGGTATCCGACGCAGCAACGTAGGCCTCCGGCTGGTAGTAGTCGTAGTAGGACACGAAATACTCTACGGCGTTGGACGGAAAGAAGGCCTTGAACTCTTGATAGAGCTGGGCGGCCAGGGTCTTGTTGTGGGACAGGATCAACGTCGGCCTCTGGGTCCTGGCGATCACCTGAGCCATCGTGAAGGTCTTGCCTGACCCGGTCACACCCAATAGCGTCTGCGCCGCCAGCCCGTCGCTGACCCCGGCGACCAGGCGCTCGATCGCCGCGACCTGGTCACCCGCCGGCTCGAAGGGCGTCTCCAGGACGAAATCCCGGCTCACTCGGCCAATTCCTGTTCCAGCAATCGATTGAGTTCGTCCGCCTCGTCGGGCTCAACGACGAAGTCCGCCATAGCCTTCCGACCGACTCTGACGAAGCGCCCGATGGCGGGAAAGGGATCGTCACTTTCCAACACCATCGCTTCAAACCGGTCGAGATTGTCCCGGAGCCGCTGCTTCTCCTCTGGACCAACCTCCGTCAGAATACTGCGTTCGATTCCCTGGCGGACCTTGGTAAAGGAGGACCAGACTCTCTGCCGCAGGCCCAAGAACGCAGTGGCCATCGCGGCGATCAAAATCACCACCCCGCAGCCGCAGCCCACAACCCGCCAACGACTGCTTTTCCGCGACCCCCGCCATGCCCTGGATCCCTGCGGCGGCAAGGCCGGCAATTTCGAGATGTCGATCTCCGGCCTCTTGGTCGCCGTTGGCTCATCGGGGGTTCGGGTCGGATCGGATCTGGAATCCTCACTCATCGGGCCATTGTAAACACTCCGGAAAAAAGAACTGGTCCAATCGCCAGTGACTCAGTATGATCACAGTGAAAGGGACACCGAGGGTCGTTTTGATTCCTCGATAAAAACACAAGAAGGAGGAGAGATGAAAAGAGCAACAATCGTCGCGATCGCAGTACTCGCGCTGGCCGCCATGCCGGTGTGGGCGGAACAGAATGGAACCTTCGACTGGGAGGACGGGACCACCACTGTACAGGGCAGCTTTGGCACGAACGTCACATTCGAAAACAGCACCGAACAGGCCCACGGCGGCACACACAGCCTGAAAATGATCGAGAGCCCACTCAGCGGCACCCCGCAGGGTTATATCTGGTGGGTCACCGGTCTGGTCGATGGCGACATCGTCACGGCATCATTCTGGGTCCACGACGTAACCCCGGGCGGAAATCCCTCGGGACGGATCTGGGGTGGCTACACCGAGTTTAACGACGACATCACATCCTATTCCGGATCGGCCGGTGGTAACGGCGACTATTCCGGAACCTCCGAATGGACACAATTGAGCCACACCTGGACGTTCGCCTCCGATGGCAACGATGATGGCCTGGTAGTCCATGTACGGCTCTACAGCGGTACGGACGGTGATTATATCTACGTCGACGATGCCGCCATCACCGTCAGCTCGGACACAGCGATCGTCTACGCCCCAGACAGCAGCATCGTCCCGGTCGAGCTGATGTCCTTCAGTATTGAATAGAAACTGCCCCTCGATGACTCCAACCCGCGGCCCCGGCCGCGGGTTTTTTTGCCACTTACCCTCGAACTGCTTCGAGATTTCGAAGCAGAATTGAAGGGTATGTGCTGTCAGCTCTCAGCTATCAGCTGCCCGGCGGGGCCGGTCAGTCGCTTTTTGGTTCCGGCGCCGCCGGTTTTGGCCCTGTAGAATAGCCCGGCTGGAGGCCGATGATGACAACCCTCAATGCCCGAACCACAGCGCTTCTCCTGATTGATGTCCAGGAACGGATCAACGGCGTCATGGTCGATCAGAGCCATTTGTCGCGGCAGGAGGTGCTCCTGGAGGCTTTCGACGTCCTCGATCTTCCGGTCGTTACCACCGAGCAGTACCCCAAGGGCCTCGGGCCCACAGTTTCCAGTCTTGCCTCGTTGCCCACAGGCGCCATTGTAGAAAAAATGACCTTCTCCTGCGCCCGCCAGCCCGAGGCGATGGAGGCCATAGAGGCGGCCACCCGGAAACAAATCGTCGTCACCGGCATCGAGACCCACGTATGCGTCCTGCAAACCGCACTTGACCTCCTCGAGCGCGGCTATGAGGTCCACATTCCCCACGACGCCGTCAACTCACGTCGAGCCTCGGACAAAGAGTGGGCACTGCACCGCATACTGGCCGCCGGCGCCGTCATTACAGCCACCGAGAGCGCACTCTTCGAACTGCTCGAGCGCTGCGGAACCGATCACTTCAAGGCCGTGTCGCGACTGGTCAAAAGAATCCCAGTCTGACGCCACACCGGAGATCATAAGCGCCCTTCTCCGACGGGAGGTGCCGTACACAGCTTTTCCCTCCGGCAGTTCTCTCGGTGACTGTGCCGTTGCGGGAAAGGCTGTGTGGGGCAATCCCCGGAGAGCGCCCCTGCAATCGAATCTCGGCCAACGCCGGAGGCCGCCGAGGTCATTTTCCGGAGGGGCGGTTGTCCCCCCGTTTCGAGAAATGCTGCCCCTCCGGGAAATGACCGAGCGGGGGCGATCGGCAACCCACTGGTCAACGCCGACCTCGATGCGCTCCCGAAGGCCGGGGATGGAATCCAGGGTCCGGGACAGTTCACAGCGACAGGGACAGCGACGGCGGCAGCATCAGGGTCAAATTCAGCCCTTGGTCACTCCTGAGCCGGTATTGTCTGCCCAGATATCGACTTTTCCTCCATGCCCGCTTTTCGCAGCCCTTCCAGGAGGTGGTCGATCAACTCGGGAGCCAAGCCATTGCGCTGGATCGACTCCTGCCGGATGCCGTCGGCAGGCCCCAACCAACGTGCGCGCATCTCGGACAGGGCCCGTTTCGCGTCGTCCAGCCGGGCCAGTTGTCCGTAGGCCGCAGCGAGAAACATTGGGGTGCGGTAGTCATCGGTCTCGACCCTCTGGGCCTGGGCCAGTGCGGCTTCGTAACGGCCGTTGTGGTAATGCTCGAGGAACATCGGCATGCGGAGCCAGGGCGGTGGATTCGGGTTGAGCGCCAGCGCCTTTTGCGCCATGGGCACGCCCTGTTCAAAATTCCCCCCCACGGAGAGCCACGAGCCCAACAGCCCGAGCCATAACGCGTTGTTCGGGTTGAGTTCGATCGCCCTGGAGGCCACGACCTCGCCGCGTTCACGATCCCCTCGAATCAGATATGTCGCCGCCAGCGCGCCCTGAGACACTTGATTCTCGGGGTCGAGCCTGACGGCACGCTCGGCGACCTCAAGGGCCCGGTCCAGGGAATCGTAGGATTCAGGGCGCTCGTTCCGGCGGTGGTGGAACTCCTCCGCATACAAATAGGCCAGCCAGGCCCAGCCTTCGGCATAATCGGGATCGAGTTCGACCGCACCCTC
>DAOWGJ010000294.1 GCA_030637505.1 Holophagae bacterium | reverse complement strand
CGGTCGTGAACAACCATCCCAACCCTTAACAGCCATCAACTCGTCCAGGGTCAGTTGTGGGCTACTTACAACTATTTTCCACCCGTCGAAGGTCACTCAGGCGCCGGCTCCCGCATTCCCAAACGGTCCTTGAGACCCATCTTGATCCCGATGACCTTGAGTGCCATCTTGAAATAGTAGAGGGCAAAGAGGCGTGTCTCATGGTCGTTGTGGACCGCCGCCCCGAAGACGTCAAGAAGGGTCCTGACGAACGACGGAACCCAGTGGAACACGTTAACGATCCTTGAACGAGCCAGGCGCCTATTGACCCATCGGGGCAGCAGGGGCATCAGGAGATTGAGCGTTTCGTGGTTTTTAAATACCCGCAGGAGGTCCCGTTCGATGTTCTCGGCACTGTGAACGGTGGCGAAATACCCCTGTTCAAACTCCCTGACGTCCTGGAGTCCGATCAGACCCTGCTCGGCCGCAATATCGGCGATCCGTGTCCTGGGCAGATATTTGAGGTAGTAGCTACCGATTCTCGACGGCCTGAAATCAGCGTAGAATCGTGAGGCCTCCCTCTGCTGGGCCTCCCCCTCGGTGGGGATGCCGAACATGTGGTTGATCAGGTAGTGAATACCGTGTCTCTCGCAGCAGGCGAAGGCGTTGGCCATCTGCTCCTTGGTTTCCGGCCGATCCAGAATGACCCTCTTCGTCTCCTCGTTGACGCTCTGAACACCGAGTTCGAGACGATGGCATCCACTGGCCTTGAGCAACCGGGCGCTCTTGTCGTTGACATGATCAGGGTGGGACAGGGCGTAATAGGGCACGCCGATTTCACGGGGATACCGTTCGGCAAACTCCTCCAACCACCGCATGTTGAGGGTGAAAATATCATCGACAAATTTGACCATTCGAAGTCGATATATCTTCTTGGCCTGTACGAGCTCGGCGATGACGTCATCGACACTCCGCCTGCGTATGTACCGCCCCTTCCCTTCATACATATCCATCAGAAGATCATTGGAACAGAATGTGCACCGATAGGGACACCCGAGCCCCGTGATCATCAGATAGATCGAACCGACGTCGAAATACCCAGCGAAAAGTTTCTTGTCGGCGTGCGGCAGGGCATCCAGGTCGTGAAACGTCGGACGGATTTCATTCCGGATGACGGTATCGCCGTCCTTGACCCAGAGATTTCGAATGTGGTGATAATCCTGGCCCCGTTCGATCGCCGACACCAATTCAGGGAGAGACTCGTAGCCCTCACCGAGATTGATGATATCGACCTCCGGGCGTTTGATCACCAACTCGGGAACGACCGTTGGGTGAACCCCTCCGAAGATGACCGGGACATCTAATCGTTGCTTGATGATTTCGGCCACTTCCAAAGACCACCGGTAAGTGTTGGTCAAGACGGAAAAGGCCACGATGTCGGGCTCAAAGGCCACGAGGTCCTCGATCATTCGGGGCCGAATATCGAAGACACGGTGCATCGACGGCATCGAAAAGATCGTCTTGTCGTCAAAAAGCGATGGATCGTAGAAGAGCCGCACCTCATGGCCCCGCTGCTTGAGCTGGGCCGAGAGGATCTCGATCCCCAAGACCTCTGCGCCGATGTAGGCGAACGCCACCCTCATGCTCGCTAGCGTACCTCAGTCCGACCGGCTCGGACCTCATGACGCGGTCGGGGTTCACACTGGGGTCCGGGGAACACCGGTATAGTTGCCCTGATGATTGGGAAGACCTCCTCAACAACACCCAAGGAGAGCAGCAATTGGACTCGCCTTTGGCTTTGGATCTCGGCCATAATATATTTTGCGGGCGTCGTCATCCTCAACTCCCTCCAGATCAAGGCCCTGGCATTTACCAAAGGCGTCGATCAGACCTATCTGTTCGAGTCGCTGGCCAACACGGTCCATGGCCGTTTCTTCGTCCACACCCACGCCATTACCAATCTGGGGGGGTGGGGTCTGATGGACCACTTTTGGCCCTCGATGCTGCTCTTGGTTCCCTTCGTGGCGGTGTTCGAGAACATCCTCAGCCTTTACGTCATCAACGCCCTGTGTTTGATGGTTACCGGCCTCGTGCTCTCCCGAATCGCCCGGCACACGATCAACAGCGAAACTGTTGCCCTTCTGGCGGCTCTGGTCTTCTGGACGATGCCCGAAGCCTATGCCTTCGCCGTCACCGGGAACTGGCCGGAGATCTGGGCCATGCCCTTCTTCGCCCTGCTGTTCCTCTTTTATTTCGAGGACCGGCCGCTGGCCTTTGCCGTAACTGCCGTTCCCTTCATGGGCTGCATGGAACAGATGCTGGTCTATGTCGCGATCTTTGCCGGGATTGAAGCCCTCGGTCGGAGGCGACGGCGTTGGCTGATCCTGCCGATCGCCTTGGCTGTCCTATGGTTCGCGGTCATCGCCATCTTCACCCAAGATTCTTCAACCGGACGGTTCTTCACCCACGCCTTCGTCATCGACGGGCCTCGGATCCTTGATTTTCTCAAGAGGCTGTTTTTCGATATTGACCGGAGTCCACTGCTCTATCTGTCCCTGCTCTGGCCCCCTTCCCTGGTGTTTGCCCTGCCGCCTTCGGGGATTGTCACAGCATGGGGCCTCGACTTCACTCTGATTCCAAGAAACGACGGCGCTCTTCGCTATGCCTTCTTAATTTTCTTCGTTATGGCCATCGGAGGTATTCGAGGTCTGGCGGTTATTGCCAGATTCCTCGAGCCCCGCATCAAGCGTCCCGCTGTCCAAATCGCAATTACCCTCCTCTGCCTCGCACTCGCCTTTCATACCCTGACCTTCACTCGGATGTGGCCGAGGGAGCGAGAGCGCTTCATAACGACCTCGGCAGACCGACTGGTTTGGGAGGTTTTGGAGGCGCTGCCGAGCGACGCGCGAGTCGCAACGAACCGCGAAATTCCCTATGTGTTCATCGGCAAGATCGAGGCTTTCGTCGGCTTCTTCAACATGCCGTTCTTCAACCTCCAGGAATTCTATTTCGATGGCCGGAACCAACCGATCCCACCTTGGAGCGGCGTCGAAAAATTCCAGGCGATGGGCCGTCACACGCCGGCGGCTCTCGTCCTGGAAAATGCCGACGGCGACTTTCGTCCTGTCACTGCCCTGTGGGCGACCAAGAACTTTCTCTGTCAGTTCGTCCGTTGTGCTAACTCTGCCGGCAGCAAACAACTGGATGTCCATCTTATTGCGGCCGACGGACGCACCCTGCGCTTTCCTGCTGATCCGACTCGTCCTTTGACATTCGGAGTTCCCATAGCCACTGATTCCATCCTCGATGTCGGATACACCAACTCCACCAGGCTCACCGTCGATCCAGGGTCAGGACAGGAGATCCACCTTTCCGAGGATCACCAACACCTGATCGTCACATCGAAAGACCCCGGAAAAATTCCCATCCAGAGCATCCCGATAGACGGCTTCCTTGAGGAGATTACCGCCGCCGATGTCGATGGGGACGAGACCAAAGAGATTCTCGCCGTCGACAGCCAGCGCTATTTGATTCGGGTTTTCAGCCGAGGAACCGATGGAACCTGGGGCGAACGAAAGACAATCCCTGCACCGCCGATTCCGACCTCCATCGCCGTCGCTGACCTCGACGCGGATGGGGACCAGGACCTCGTCGTCACCAAGTCCCAGCGCCCCGTGGATGTTCGGGCATTCGCTCGCCTGGTAGACCACGAACACATCGATCACATCTTCTGGTTCGACAACCCGTTACAAGACGACCTTCGCCGGCATTTCGGCCCCTTGGGCTGGTCAATCGAGGAGACGGGGGATCTGTTGTACCTGTCGCGCACACACAGTGGGGAAGGTGGTTCTGCTCCCGAACGGACCCGACCAAACAACTCTCGGAGGCCAAGCCCATGAAGCGGAGTCGTTCGCGCCGCCGGAAACTCGATGGTCACCCACCCATGCGACCCTCAGCTGTCAAAGACCTGACCCTAATCATCGTCGCTGCCCTGCTCGCCGCCTGCGACACTCCCCGAATCGCGCCTCGCCATGTGGTGCTGATCAGCATCGACACACTGCGCCGCGATCGCCTGCCCTGCTACGGCCATCCAGGCGACACAGCACCCTTCATCACCGAACTCGCCGCTCAGTCCGTGGTCTTTGACAACGCCATTGCCGCAGCATCGTTGACGGCGCCGTCACGGACTATGCTGCGTGAGCAGCTACGGTCGCGGCTTGAAAGCTGGTTCGGCGAGAGTCCCAAGCTCCTCCACGAACTCCCCGAAACCCTGCTGCCAAATCTCAAACCAAAGTTCAGAAAGGCCCTGGAGGAGCTTGGCTATATTGAGCGCTCCAGCGCCACCGATCAAGCGCCCTGAAAGGTCCCTGCGGTCTGGTCAGCGGCCAGGCAGTGGTTCACCCCCGGTCGAAGCGGTGTCGGGAACCAGAATGAACGTCGGCTGTCGTGTCGCCCCTGTCACGGGCATGAAGACCCCTGGGTCGTCGAAGACCCTCTCCGCCAGCCGATAGTGCCCCTCGAGCGGAACAAACCACGCCGAAGCCCCAGCCTTCTTCGGTCCATCGAGGATGATGGTCGAGTACCGTTTGGCGGCGATGTCCTGCCTCATATTGGCCAACTCGGCCCGCCCCAGCTCGTCGGTCTCCCCGCCGAAGCCGCCAATGAAGGTCATGAACGCCGGCTGGTGGGCGTGAACCGGCTTGCCCGCCAGCATCAGCAGGTAGGGGTGGGCCGAGACCACGACCTCCCCGGGCATGTTCGCCAACCTGTCGACCAGGGCGTAGCCAGCTTCTCGATCCGCTTGGGTCGGCAGGCAGTCGCGCGGGTCGAATCTCAGCAACACCAGCTGCACCATCACCATCACGAGAATCGCAGGGACCGCCACCGCGGTCAGGCGCGACCTGTGGGCCGAGTCCCGTTCGAGCAGCCATCCCAACCCTTGGCCAAGCAGAGTGGCAAGACCGGCATAGGCCGGCAACAGCACGTTGTGAAAGCCCACGTTGAGCCGGCCTACCCACGACACGGCCAGGCAACCGATCAGCAGGCTGAACTCGAAAAGGCCCGCACGCCTTGTCTCTCGCGCCGCCAGGCTGATCACGGCAAACCCGGCGACCAGCAGCGAGAGGATCGGCAATGGCCGGAGAATGTCCTCCCACCAGAAGCGGAAGTAAAACCACAGGTCCGGCCGGTCGAAGAGCCCGTGTCGGGACGGCAAGGTCACGACGTAGTACCAGAACCAGCCGTCGCTCAGAACCATGAAAAGGGCGGTGCCGCCGGCAAAGGTCACGGCTGCTGTCGCTCCGACCCGGACGGCGCGGCGCCAATCATCGATGATCATCCACAGCATGAGCGGGGCGGCCAGAACTGCCAGGGTCTGTTTGGTGAGGCAGGACAGCGCCAGCAAAACGCCGGCCAACACCTGTGACCGCCGCGACGACCCGGTGCCGAGAAGGTAGACGGCAGCCATGAACAGGAACAGGAAGAGTGCGTCGACCCGGGCGATCTCAAACCACTCCCCACTGAGACGGTAGGTGGCCGCATAGAGGCCGACGGCGATGATCGCCGCGTCGAGCCTCCCGGTGCGCCTCCTGATGAGCAACACGATCAATACGACGGTGCCGAGGGAGGCCCCGAGCGAGACCAGTCTAAGCGGCACGAAACCGGGACCGACTATCGCCGCCATGGCTGCGCAAGCGTAAAAGTAGACGGGACCGTACGGGTAGGCGACGTAGGAGTATGACGGTTCGACGTAGAGCCCGTCCCCATCGAGGATTCGCTGGACGTGGAGCAGGGTTCCTCCCTCCAGCCACTCGTTCTCGAAGGGGTAGCCGACGCGCATGGCCGAGGTGGTGAAAACAACCGCCACCGCGATCAAGGCCAGGGCACAGGCCATCAGGCGGAGAGTCGTCACAAATCGGGAACGTGGGGAAACAACCATTGGCCTATCAATTATGTCAGGGTGAGACTCACCCCTCAACCGACCCCCGGCCTCAGTCGTCCTTACCGAGCCGGACCACGCTGTCTCCGCACAGCCGGAAGCCCCTCCCGGCAACCTCGACCGACTCCCGGCACGAGTCATCGGGACAGCCGCCACCGGCCGGAACGAAGACCAGAAAGCCGAGGCGCCGGCCCCGTACACCGACGCTATTGCCGAGGCAGTAGTCATGCCGGTCGATGGCCTCGACAAGAGCCTGATACACCTCAGTGTCTCCAGCCTTGTTGACGATCAGCACCGCATCCGGCCTGGGGGCAAGAAGGTACTCCCACACCTCAGGCCAGCGTCCCTTGTCCGGAGTGTCGGTCCTTTCCTCCCAGCGGGTCTTCCTGATGCCGCTGTCGGTGAAGCCAATCACATCGATGAACTGGAGGCGTGAGTAGTAGGGAATACGCCCCGCGTGCTGACCCGCAACCCGGCCATCCGGGCCGAAGCGGGTCTGCAGCCACTCCCCGATGGCGCGCTCGGGATGGGTGTCCTGGTACTCGAGAAGCCACCTCAAACGCGGTGCCAGCTCCCGGGGCAGTCGCGAGAGTCGGGACAATGTCGCCTGAAGCGGGGGCTTCGACTCGACCCGGCGTGACCCCGGTGACTTGAACAAGGGAGTGGCACGAAGATCAACCGCAGACAACAGCAAACAACAGCCCAGGAGCAGGACAACCGGCCGGCGCCTGCGCAGTGCAAGACTGCGCTCGACAACGACGAGCCCCAGGACGAGAAACAGTGGTGCAACGGTCGACAGCAGTCGCCAGTATGAGGCAAGGTAACTCCAATCGCCGCCGACGAATGCAACCAGGGCGATCTGGACAACCACTACAGTGAGGAGAAAGTGGTGGAAAAGTCGCCGACCTCCCCACAGGCCGGCAAGCACGAAGCCAAGGACCAGTACGACCAGTGAAGGATAGCGCACCAGGAACGCGGCAACGTGGTCCAACCCGAGCATGACCTTGCTCCAGCCGGTGCCGGTGATCACCAGTTTGGCCCAATATGTGGCCGGAAGCAGTTCGCCGAAGGCCGACACCCGCCAGGCCGTGTAGATCGAATAACCAACTGCGAAGGGTAGGTACCACAACCAGTCTCGCATCAGGCTCTCCCGGCTCCGCCAGCGCCGCCACGCCCAGAAGAGGCTGAACAGGCCGAAGAGATAGACGCCTTCGAAGCGCGTCAGCGAGGCCAGGAGCAGCAAACAGGAGGTCGCAGCTGAGGCCCAGTTCCGTCGTCGCCCCGGCGGGGATTCAAGTACATCCGCAAACAGGGCCGCCGCAAGGAGAAAGAAGAAGTTGTATGCCATGGTTTCCATGCCGGTCAAGGCGTTGTCGGTGTGGTAGGTGGAGACTGCAACCAGCACCGGCACACACCACGCCCAGCGAGGGCAGACGCGACGGGCCAGGAGGTAGCACGCGACAAGACAGAGAAAACCGAAAACCCAACCACTCCACAGAGCGTGAGCCACAGTGTCGGGCCATTGGCCATGAGTCGCCGCCAACCACATCACCCACAGGAAATTGGTGTAGCCCTCGACCGGCTCGTGGCCGGCGTTGAAGACCGGTCCCAGCCCCGCGGCGATGTTCTCGGCAAAACGGAAGGAGATGAACGCATCCTCCTCCGGGGTTGATGCTCCCGGCCATTGCGGCCGCCATGAAACCTGATAGGAGTAGAGAATCAGCAGCAGCACCCACAGCGCGAGTGCAACCGCAGCCCGAACGGGACCGGACCAACCGGCCGGGAAACCCGAAATCGAGTTCACCCGTGCACCCACGCCCAAAGACTTCTCTGTTGGCCCCCCTGCCGCCACCGACTACTCCAGATATCCCAGCGCCCTGAGCCGGTCGTGGATCCAGGACTCCCCGCTCCTCGGTGGAGACTGGCCGATGGAGCGTTTCAGCCGACCCTCCAGGTCGTAGACCAGGAGGCGGCCGTTGGCGGTAACAAAGACCTGATCTTCGAACTCATGGACGGCCTGCACCCGTCCGATGCCCTGAGAAAAGACGCGTGGCTTCTCGTCCCTCGCCGGGGGCAGGTTGTCAAAGACTCCAACGAAGTCGTCGCCGGCCATCCACAGCTTCCCGCCCGCCACCTCCATGTACCTGATGTTGCCGACAGCCAACTCGAGCTGGAGGTCGGCGCCCTGGACAATTAGAGTATGGCTGCCGCTTGCGGCGCCATAGAAAATCCCGTCATGAAGCAGGCCGGCATGCGACTTCCTGCCGGACGATTCCATCTCCCACAGTGATCGCAGAGTACTGTCCTCAATCGCGCAAATCGCCCACCACATCCACTCCTCCCCGCCGATCGTGCGCGCCCTGCATATCAGAACCACGGGAAGATCGGGCGGCGGCTTGCCAAGGAAACGCTTGACCTCCACAGGTTGCAACGGCAGCACCCAGTTGGTATCGCGCAGAGAGTCTCTCTGGCCCTCGAGCCACACCATCTGATCGAGGGTCTGCACAGTCTCGCCGGAGTCGGTCACCACCAGGATGAAATCCTGGTCGGTGTCGGTCAGGATGTATCCTCCGTTGAAGGGCTCGATGTTGTGGGAAAAAACCAGATCTCTGGTCACAACCTCGACTCTGTCCCCGTCCAACCTGAAGATTCCTCCAGCCATGTCCTCGTGCGTTTTCGCTATCGTGGTGTACAGCCCGAGACCTGTAGCCGGCACCAGGTCCATGAAGAAGAGCGATTCGAGACCTCCATCCTGCTCTATTGGCGGTGGCTCGGAAATCTCACTGCCACAACCTGTGACGTGGAGCAGGAATGCAGCGAGCACCAGCGTCGTCACCATGCCGGCAATCTTCTGCAGCGTCTGATACAGATGTTTGTCGTCAGAAGTGATAAGCGATCCTGGCAGGTGGAGAGTCACGAGGAGCTTCGTTCCTGATCATCATCTGCCGCCGCCGGGTCGAAGTTGATCCACTCCCGGACAAAATAGGCCGGCCGCCCCTGCGCCGCGAAGTGCGTCCGGACGTTGAGTTCCGCCAACAGGCCGAAAAAAACCACCTGCACACCGACTATGGCGAAGAAGATGCCGATCAGGAAGATGGGATTGCGATGCACTTTGATGCCCAGAAACAACATCTGATACGCCGTCCAGGCAACAGCCGAAAAAGACACCAAGAACGACGCCAATCCGAATTTCCCGAAGAAGTATGCCGGCTTCGAGATGTAGGACACCAGGAAATGAACCGTGATCAGGTCCACCAAAACCCGAAAGGTCCTCCACAGGCCGTACTTGCTGTCACCGTGCCGGCGGGGGTGATGCCGGACTTCAATCTCGGCCACCCTGGCCCCGGCCCAATGGGCCCATACCGGAAGGAATCGGTGCATCTCTCCGAAGAGGTGCACGTCCTCCATGATGTCACGCCGGTATGCGGTCAGGGTGCATCCAAAATCGTGAAGATGCACGCCGGTGATCCAGGAGATCAGCCGGCTGGCGATGCTCGACGGCAACACCCGGCTGAAAAAGGGGTCTTTTCGATCTTTTCGCCACCCGCTGACGACGTCGTAGCCTTCGGCGAGCTTGGCGAGCAAGCGGGGAATGTCGGCGGGATCGTTCTGCAGATCGGCATCGAGCGGTACGACAACATCGCCCCGGGCGTGACTGAACCCTGCATCGAGGGCTGCCGTTTGGCCGAAGTTGCGCCTGAAGACGATGATATGAACCCGATCGTCCGATGCGGCAAAATGCCTCAATATTTCGAGGGATCGGTCGGTACTGCCGTCATCAATGAAGATCATTTCCGATGACAGCTCCAAATCGTCAAGGGCCGCGGTCACCGCGCCAAAGAGCGGAGGGAGGCTGTCCTCTTCGTTGAACACCGGAACGATGATCGAAAGACTCATAATGCCTGTCTGTTTGTCCACGGTCTCACTCTACCATTGGCCCGCCCTTCTCATCGGTTTTCGTCACGAGGTGCGGAAGCCGTGGTGAGATTCGGCGTTTTCGCAGGTTAAGCGAATGAGACGTACTTGACAGTACGTTGATTGAGCGACATCAAGAAAACGTTGAAGATCGCGGCGTATTTCGCACCGCAGTAGATCACCGGTGAGAAGGTCGGGCGAGACGCTTGTGGCAGATGTAGAACTGCATGACGCCCAGTTCTTTGAGAAAGGGCAACCACTGCGTCAATCGATTT
>DAOWGJ010000082.1 GCA_030637505.1 Holophagae bacterium | reverse complement strand
TGAATGAGGCATAGTTCGCACTATGTTGATTGAACGAATTCAAGCAAACGCCGCAGGTCGCTGCGTATTTCGCGCCGCAGTAGATCACTGGTGAGAAGGCCGGGCTATTGCCGTCAGCCCAGTCGTGAATGCTCCAAGGCCAATACGGACCGCGCTCCTCGCTCAGCTATCGACCGAACAGGAACTTCTCATCCAGGTGCTTCTGAATGTTGCGCTCCAGGAGGGTCTCGTGATCGAAAGCCTGGAGGCCCAGGTAGTACTCCGCCGCCCGGATCAGGACGACCTCGGGGATCAGGCCGGTGATCTCGGTACGCCTGATTTCCACGCCGAATCGCCGCCCTTCGAGCCGAATGTTCTCCACGACACGGTAGAGCGGCGTCGTCAGGTAGTTGGTGATGGCCACCGAAAGGTAGGCGTGACCGTCGCCGTGGTCCCTGCCGGGCACGGCCCTGATGTGCCCGCCGGAGGTGTCGGCAACCAGGTGCCCGATCTCCTTGGCAGTCTCCAAATCGTGGGTCGAGAGGTAGGCCTTGAACGAGATCAGGGGCTGGCGGGCGCCGATTATCGTGACTCCCTTGTCCGGGGGGAAGGCGTTCGGTCCGAGGTCGGGTTTCCAGCGGACGTCCTTCATTTTCTCCTCAAAACCCTCGTACTCCCCCTGGCGAATGTTCTGCACATCTCCCCGGTAGCGATACCTGGCAGATGCGCCGAAGAGGTAGACAGGCACCGAGAATCGCTGGGCGACGATCTCGGCGAACTCATCAGCCCACATCTTAGCGTCTGAGATGTCTGCCCCCTTGAGCGGAACGAAGGGGAAAACGTCGACGGCGCCGACCCTGGGGAAGTCGCCTTCGTGCTTCCGCATGTCGATCTTCTTCAGTGAGAAATCGTAGAGCAGCAGGCCGCCCTCGAAGATGGCCTCTTTGGTTCCGGTAAAGGAGAGGACCGTACGATTCTGGTCATGGTCGACGGAGACATCCAGCATGATCAATCCGTTGACGCCATCCAAACGGGCCGTCAGGTCGTCGATGAACAGTTGGTCGCGGCCTTCGGAAATATTGGGCACACATGCGATGATCTGACTCATGAGAACTCCTTGTTCCGGGTCTCAAAAAATGCCGAGAAACACACCGGCCGCGATGGCCGATCCGATAACGCCGGCGACGTTCGGGCCCATGGCGTGTTGCAGAAGATAGTTGGTCGGATCCTCTTCCTGACCGACGTGGTGGACGACCCTGGCCGAATCGGGAACGGCGGAGACGCCGGCCGCGCCGATCAGTGGATTGATCTTGGTCTTGCTGACGAGGTTGAGGAATTTCGCAAAGAGTACCCCGCCGGCGGTGGCGATGGCGAAGGCCGCACATCCCAGGACGAAAATCAGGATGGACTGCCGGGTCAAGAAAACCTGGGCCGTGGTCGAGGCGCCGACACCAACTCCCAGCAGAATCGTGCAGATATCCAGCAGTGAGGACGAGGCGGTCTTGGACAATCTGCCGGTCACTCCACTTTCTTTGAGCAGGTTGCCGAAGAAGAGCATGCCGAGGAGCGGCAGGCCTCCGGGTGCGACCAGAGCGGTCAGGATCATTCCGGCGATGGGGAAGAGGATCCGCTCTCGCTTGCCGACCTTCCGGCCGGGTTTCATTCGGATCAGGCGTTCTTCGCGCGTGGTCAGCAGCTTCATGATCGGCGGCTGGATGATGGGCACCATGGCCATGTAGGAATAGGCGGCGATGGCGATGGGACCGATCAGGGATGGGGCCAAACGGGACGCCAGGAAAATTGCAGTCGGCCCGTCTGCGCCTCCGATAATTCCGATGGCGGCTGCGTTTGCTGGAGAAAACCCCAACCACAGGGCGCCAAGGAAGGTCGAGAAGATTCCGACCTGTGCGGCGGCGCCCAGCATGACGGCTTTTGGGTTGGAAAGGAGGGCGGAAAAGTCGGTCAGAGCTCCGATTCCCAGGAAGATCAGCGGAGGCAGGAGGCCTGACCGGACCCCAAAATAGATCAGGCCCATCACCGAATTTCCGGTGGTGTTGAAGGTGTATTGGTGGGTGACAGGGTCGATCATGTAGACCGAGATAGCGTCGAAGATCTGCAGTGGCAGGGGGATGTTCCCGATCAGGACGCCGAAGCCGATCGGCACCAGCAGCAGGGGCTCGAACTCCTTTGAGATTCCCAAATAGATGAACAGGCACCCGATGCCCAACATCACCATGTTGAGCCAGTGGAGGTTGGCAAAGCCGGTTCCGGCCACCACCTGTTCGACATAGCTTTGGAAGTGTCCCGTCCGAAGGTCCTTATTGAAAACTCCTCGGGCGTAGTCGTTGACCCGGCCCAGACTCTCGTAGGGCCCGACGGCCACGACGGCGAACAGGCCGCCGACCGCGCCCGAATCGGTCATCAGTACGCCTTTGGCGCCGTGATTCAACTCGGCGGACTGATCCTGCCATCCCTTGTTGATCCGGAAATACCGTTGGCCGTCGAGGGAGGAGACAACAATGAATGGAAGGTCGAGGTTCGGGATGGCTGCGTGGTCCACCTGGTCGAGGGAACGGCCGGGAAGGATTTCGTTGATCTGGGCGATCGCGTCGAATTCGTCGGCGTGGATCACTGTGAAACGACCGATCAGGCCGTCGGCAGGACCGCGGAGTTCGCCCGAAGTCCCCGTCGTCGCCGTTCCGTCGGGCGTGGGCGAAGCGTGTTCGAGGCCCTGTTCGGATCCGATCGAGAGCCCAATATATTGACCCTGATCGAACCGGATGGAGAAGGTGTCGTTTTGTGCGGCCGCCAGGCCTGGTGCGACAAGCAGCAGTGCGAGGGCCAAAATCTTCACGCCGGCCTTCGCCCTGGCTTCCCTTTTTGTGCCTCTTTGTGCCTTTTTGTGGCTATTTTCTGAATCCTGAAAGGTGCTGAGTCGAAACATCATCAACCCACTCTCACAGCGTCGTCATTTCAGGACGGGCGATTTCCACCAGGGCATCACCCTCACTGACGGAGTCGCCTTCAGTGACGAAGACCTTCTTGACCGTGCCGTTGTGCGGCGCCGTGATCTGGTTTTCCATCTTCATCGCCTCCATCACCATGACGCACTGCCCGGCATCAACGCTGTCGCCCTCCTTGACCTTGAGTTGGAGGATCAGTCCGGGCAGCGGGGCAGTGATTGTGCCTCCGGGACCCTGGGAGGCGGCGGATGGACGAGCCTTCGGCACGGGGACCGCTGCCGATCGTTCCGAGGTGAC
Source organism: Holophagae bacterium (assembly GCA_030637505.1). GTDB lineage: Bacteria > Acidobacteriota > Thermoanaerobaculia > Thermoanaerobaculales > Sulfomarinibacteraceae > DAOWGJ01. The sequence continues at coordinate 1,046 of DAOWGJ010000082.1, read as the reverse complement.
TCGGGCCGGCGCCGCGGAAGGTCGTCGGCCCAACTCCACCAACTCGACGGTGTATTCCGTGTCATCGATGACGATTCGAGCCTGTTCCGCCGTGATTTCCTTCACCTCGGCGGTGTACTGGTGGTCGTTGATCTTCAGGGTGTATCGGCTCATGACTGAGAGACCTCTTTCCGGCGGATGATTGTCAGCCGTCCGCCGGGGTCGGCATGATAGAGACGCCGCTCGATTTCGAGGACGGTGGCAATGACGGAAAGGACCTCAGGGGAAACCGGAGGCCCCTGGAGTGTGGTCGGTGGTGCTTTAGCGGCGCTCGATGTGCGGGACACGCGTTGAAGCAGACGGGGGATGACCGAGAAACTGGAGATCAGTGCTGCGGTCAAGAGCAGGCCGCTAAAGACCACAACCAGTCCCAGGACCGTGATCGTCAAGGCGTCTGAGAGTTCCATCATCCTCTCCGTTTACAGTGGGATGTTCGAGTGTTTGATCGGAGGGGTGGCCTCACGCTTGTCGGCCAACATTTCCAGGGCCTTGATGATCCGGAACCGGGTGTTGGCCGGCTCGATGACGTCGTCGATATAGCCTTTCGCCGCCGCATTGTACGGGTTGGCGAAGAGTTCGCTGTACTCGGTCTTGAGTTTCTCGGTTCGAGCCTGCGGGTCCTCGGCCTCTTTGATTTCGGTCCGGTGGATGATCTCAACCGCTCCATCGGGGCCCATCACTGCGATCTCGGCCGAAGGCCAGGCCAGGTTGATGTCCGCCCCAATATGTTTTGAGTTCATGACGCAATAAGCGCCGCCGTAGGCCTTTCGGGTGACGATGGTGATCTTGGGGACCGTGGCTTCGGCGAAGGCGAAGAGCAACTTGGCGCCGTTGCGAATGATGCCGCCGTACTCCTGGGAGGTGCCCGGCATGAATCCCGGCACGTCTTCGAAGACCACGAGCGGGATGTTGAAGGCGTCACAAAAGCGGACGAAGCGAGCGCCCTTGATCGAAGAGTCGTTGTCCAATACGCCGGCCATCGACTGCGGCTGGTTGGCGACGATGCC
>DAOWGJ010000338.1 GCA_030637505.1 Holophagae bacterium | reverse complement strand
GTCCTCCTGATTAACCCACCGATCACTCACGCCCAACGAACCGGACCGCTGGGCCCGATCATCAAGAATCTCTATTTCAACTCACCACCTCTGGGCATTGCCTACATCGCGGGACTCCTTGAGTCCAAGGGCATGCGCGTCCGTCTGATGGACGCCGCAGTCGAGGGCTTCAGTCCCGAGGAAACGGTGGAGAAAATCATCGCCTGGCAGCCGGACATCCTTGGCCTGACCTCGACTTCAAATTTCTTCTGCAACGCGATTGAACTGGGCGAAGCAGTCAAAAACGCCGCCCCGGGCATCACGACGGTGCTCGGCGGACCGCACGTCTCCAGTCAGGTCGAAAAGGCGATGGCTCAACGCTGCTTCGATTTCGCCTGCATCGGAGAGGGCGAATATACGACCCTGGACCTGGTGGAGACCCTGGCCGATGAGCGAGACCCGGGCTCGGTCGAGGGCATTGCCTTTCGTCGAAACGGGGGAGTCCATCAAACCGCCCGTCGGCCGTTGATCCCCGCTCTTGACGATCTACCGCCACCCGCCCGGCACCTACTCCCTCTCAACAAGTACATCGCCCAACCCAACGACGGCCCCTATCTGCCGAAGATGGCGATGATCAGCAGCAGGGGCTGCCCCTTCCAGTGCATCTTCTGCGATCACGGCACCTACGGAAATACCTACCGCTCCTTTTCGGCGCCGCGAATCGTCGATGAAATGGAGGAATTGGTCACGCGTTACGGCGCACACGATATCGCCTTCGTCGACTCCCTCTTCATGATCAGCGACAAGCGGGTTCGAGGCATCGTTGCCGAAATCCGCGATCGCGGCATCAAGGTCCACTGGACCTGCACCATCAGGGCCAACATCGCCACCCGGGAGTTGCTGGCCATGATGAAGGAAGCCGGCTGCTGGAGGGTTCGAATCGGTGTGGAATCGGGCAATCAGGAAGTCCTGGATTTCATCAAGAAGGAAGTGACCAAGGAGGAGATTCGTGAAGTCGCACGTTCCGCGGCCGACCTCGGCCTTCATCCCAAGGCCTTCTTCATGGTCGGCCACCCAACCGAGACCGAAGAGACAATCCAGGATTCGATCGATTTCGCACGATCGCTACCTCTGACCGACAGTACCGTTCAGATCAACACACCGTTGCCGGGCGCCCCACAGTTCGAAGTCTTCCAGAGTTACGGCGAAAGCGTCAGCGACAACCTCGAGGATTACACATTTTGGCAACCGGTGTTCATCCCCGAGGGCCTGTCACGGGAAAAACTCGAGACGTTGTTCCGTAAGTTTTATCTTTCGTTCTACCTTCGCCCGATCATTGTCTGGCGCCATCTGACGATGCTCCGTCGACCATCGGATGTGCCGCGATACGCGCGGGCATTGGCCCTACTTTTCCAGCGTTTCATTAAAACTCGCGTCGATGCGGTCTTTCACACGTCCGAAAAGGCCTGAACAAGGAGGATCGCCGGACGATGGACTCTCACACCGCAACGCCAAGCGCTTCGCCGACGCTTGAGACCGGGAAGAAGTTCGTTCTCCTCTTTTCCGGCGGGCTGGACTCGACACTCGAGGTCGTCGAACGGATGAAGACCCACCGCGAAGCTCACCTCCTGACCTTCAATAACGGCTACTGCATCAATACCAAGGGCGGTATTCGCCGGGCCTCCGAGATGAAGGACCGATTCGGGACCGACCGGATCATTGACTCGTTGATCAACACCAAACCCCTGATGCAGACCATCCTTGGAGATTTCAAGGCTCTGTGGCGTGAATACCGGAGCCCGTTGATCGTCGACATGGGCTGCAAGATGGCCTCGGTGACCGAGCTGATCCTCTACGCCAAAGAAAACGGCATCGAAGAGATCAGCGACGGCGCCTCTGTCGATCAGACCCAGGTCTTCATCCAACACCCCGAGTTCTCCGCCCATATCAAGCCGTTGATCAGTGCCCACGGACTCCGCTTTCTCCGGCCCATCCTGTTCGACATGAGCCGCGAGGAGAAGATGGCGAAGCTGAAAACTCTGGGCTTTGATCGCGGCAGCAAGACTCTCGAAAAACTGCACATCACCTCACAGTTGAAGCACCAGCCCTTCTGTCTGGTCGGCTTCAGCACCTTTTTCTTCACCTCGCCCTTGAGGAAGATTCCACTGGTCCGGCGGTACGACCTCCCGATGGACCGGGCCAAGGAACTCTGGGATGCGCTGCTGCCCCGAGCCACTGCCTACCTCAGCGCCCGGCTCGCCGAGACATGACCGGCCGGCGCCACCAAGCGTCCCGAAGCCGGATTTTCCGGTCCGGGGTTTTGGCGGGCGCCCTCGCGGCCCTCGGTCTCATCGGTTGTGACGTATCTGATCGTGATACTGATCAGCCGATCGTCGCCACGGTGGGGTCGAGCTCCATTTCCAAAGAGAGCTTTGATCGTCTCAGTGACCTCAGTCGACACACACGGCCTTTTGACAGCAGTGGGGACGAATTCGACCTGCCGACGCCAAGGGACATCCTGGCGGAGTTGGTCAAGGAGGTGTTGTTGATTCAGGAACTCGAGACTCGTGGATTGAGCGCCGACGGGGGGAAATCCCCTCGGGATGTATTGGCTGCCGATCTCGGCAGAGGCCTCGACCCAACCACCGCGGACCTCGAACGGTGGTTCGAGGCCAACAAACTGCGTTTCTCCCGCAAGGCCCAACTCCGATTTCTCAACGTTACTCTCCCGCTCGAAAACGAACACAAGGCCGGAGATACTTCGACCGGAAACTTCTTCGCCCTGTGCGAGGCGGCCGACAGCGCCGCGGCGGGAACACTGCAATGGGGCGACATCGGGTGGCTTCAAACGGGTCACGCCCCGTGGTGGCCGAGAACCCAATGGACCCCGGCGGCAGTCGGAACAACTCGTCTGATTGACTGGCCCGATGGGCGCCGCCACCTCACTCGAGCCATGCATTTCCGCCCGCCCGCTCAGTTTCTTTTCGAACAGGTGGTCAATCACTGCCGCCGAGGAATAACGACCGAGGCCGTTCAGGCAGAGATTCGGCGCATACTCCTTCGAAGAGCCCAAGGGACATCGATTGTGATCGTCGACGAGACGCTGGATTTCGAGCTCGACCCCGTGTCAATCGTCCGGACCGAACCCGGGCCGGCCCTTGAGACCTTGGACCCCGCTCTCGGTGACGCCACCACCATGGTCCGGATCGCCGGAGGAGCATTTACCACCGGGTCAACCGATGCCGAGATCGACGAAAGAGTCCGAATCTGCCGGCAATACGTCGAGCCGGCATTGGGTGAAGGATCGTGCGCGCGGTGGAATTATGAAGACGAGATCCAACGCCGGGTGACGGTCGAGTCGTTCTTCATGGATCGAACAGAAGTCAGTTGGGAGGACTACCAGGTCTTCGTCGAGGCCACTCGCCATCGTCCCCTCCCCGAGTTCTGGAGTGGAGAGCCCAGCTTTCCGGTCGCCCATGTCAGCATGGAGGATGCTCAAAGCTACTGCCGGTGGCGAGGCAAACGCCTTCCTACCGCCTACGAGTGGGAGTTCGCCGCACGCGGTGTCGAAGGTCGCCGCTATCCCTGGGGCAATGACAGCCCAGACGGAACTCGAGCCAACTTCTGCGACATCAACTGTCCCAAGCCTTGGCACAATTTCGACCACGATGACGGCTTTGCAGGGCCTGCCCCGATCGGGAGCTTCCCGGCAGGGGCCACCCCCGAAGGACTCCTGGACATGGGCGGCAATCTGCGCGAGTGGACCGCCACGATTGAAGGTGAAAAGGCCGACGTCAAGGGCGGCGGCTTTTTCAATGCGATCGACGATCTGATCGCCGCGGACGTACGGCGCAACCGCCTCGAGGTCCGGGACCCCACCGTCGGTTTTCGCTGTGTGCGGGATCCCCAGGCACATGAACCGAGTGGAGGGCAGTAGTCGGTGCGTATTGGGATCATCCTCGCTGTGGCCTGCCTGACGCCGGGAGCCCTGTTCTCCTCAGAGCAGGTCTTCCCCCTGGACTTCGTCCAGCCCCAGCAGGTCATCGGCGGCTCTGGGGGATCCGAGATCCGGGAGCGGGGCACCCTGCGCCACTTGCCGGTCATCTTCGTTGCCGACAATCAGCGAATTCACAGCGACTGGTTGGGCGCCAATTGCGGCAATGCCGAGGGCAGTGTCTACCGGGCCTTCATCGACCAGGGATTCACGCCCTTCGAGTTGTGGATGCTCGATCTCGTACCGGCCGAGGGCCACCAGTTGACCAGCCTCGAGCTGCGCACCGACAACCTCAAGGAAATGATCTTCGCCGTGCTCCAATACACCGGCGCCAATCAGGTCAACATCCTGGCACATGGTGCCGGCGCCGTGCTCGCGCACGCAACCCTGATCAAGTACAACCTGTTCTACGCGGTACATTCGGCAGCCTACATCGCCGGACCGTTCCACGGCACCTACGCCTGTAGCTACGAACAATGCATCGAGGGCCTGCCTCTGTGCTGCAACCTGACGCCGGGATCCGACTTCCTTCAGGACGTTCTCGTGCCGGATGAGACGCCTCACGGCCCCAGGCAAACGCCCGAAGGCCCGTGGACCACCCGATACCTGACGGTTCGAAACGGACGGCACTTCGGTGACACTTGGTTCCCAAGGAACCCTGAATCGCCCAGCCTCGACGGCGCCGTCAATCTTGCTTTCGGACATCTGAGCCATGACGGTCTCCGTTGCTCACCCGAAGTGCAGGCCGGGGTCATCCCCTTCCTGACCGTGAAAACCACCCCCTACGAAGCTCGGCACGATCGGGACGGTGACGGTTTTCAGGGCCGGCATTGGGGCGGACCTGACTGCGATGACGACGACGGGACTGCCTATCCGGGAGCCGCCGACATCTGCGGCGACGGTCTCGACCAGGATTGCAACGCAGTCGATATTTCTTGTCTTCCGGGCAAGGACCGGGACGTCCCGAAGCAACGACGTCCCGTGTAGGCTGGAGACGGCCGGTCGTCAGTTTCAACGGCCATCAACTGATCGCAGAGGAACGCCTGCCGATCGTTCAGGACCAGTTGCGGGCAGCTCACCACTGAATCCCCACGACTCGGTGGTCACTCG
>DAOWGJ010000365.1 GCA_030637505.1 Holophagae bacterium | reverse complement strand
GTCGGGCCAGGAGCGTGTAGGGCATTGACGGCGGATGGATTTCGGAGGGTCGTGAAGTGCCATTTGAGGGGCGTTCGAGACGCTGTACTCCCCGTACGGGCCGAGGATGCAACGAAAAATGGCCTTCACGACACCCGAAAGGCGCCGGTGATTCAATGCCCTACACCCTCCTAGACCCCGAACTCCTTGAACACCTTGGCCAGGGCGTTGCAGACCGGGCACTTGTCCGGCAATTCGTCGGTCGTCGTCCAACCGCAGACCGGGCAGACCCAGACCTTGGCCTCTTCGAGGTCTTCGCCGGCGTCAACCACCTTTTTTGCCGCCGCATAGAGCACCGAGTGCCCCTTTTCGGCCTCTTCGGCAAAGCGCATGCTGCGCTGCGCGGCCTTCTCCTCCTGAAGTTCAGCGACCGCAAGGTAGGCCGGGTACATCTCCTCGATCTCGAAGTCCTCACCGGCCTTCGCGACGACCAGATTTTCGCCGGTCTTGCCGATCCCCCCAAGGGCCTTCAGGTGATTGGTCGCATGCACCTGCTCGGCATAGGCGATCGCCCGGAACAGGTTGCCAATATTGGGCTTGCCCTCTTTGTCGGCCTTATCGGCAAAGGCCAGGTACTTCATGTGAGCCTGGCTCTCACCGGCATATGCCGCCCTCAAAAATTCCTCAGTCATTGCACGCATCGTTTTCCCCTTTCGCGCCGCCGCTCCGGGCAGCATCCCATTCTCCGGCTCTCGTCGACTGCAGTCAACTGGAGGTGCGGGTCAACCCCCGGTAGAATAGGAACGGAGGTTTTGTGACACACTCAAACGTCAGCCGTAACGATCCCTGTCCCTGCGGCAGCGGAAAAAAATACAAACACTGCTGTCTCGGCACGCACGCCACCGGCTTCAACCGCAAGGCCCGTATCGCGCTGGGAATTGCCGGAGCCTCACTGGTCATCGCAGCGATACTGTATGCAACGGTCGGAAAAGACGCCGCCTTGCTGGTCGCCGGCATTGGCATCCTCGGCGCCGGCGCGTGGTGGCTCCTTTCAGAACCCCCAAGTTCAAAGGGATCCGGAGACCCGGGAGCGATCAGCTTCGGGAGTTGATGACGGCTGATTCTCCTTGACTTTGATGCATCAAACATGCATCATTATATGCATGAGAACTACCATCAATCTCGACGACGAACTTGTGAGAAAGGCACGAGACCTCAGTGGGATCACCGAGAAGACCGCGCTGGTACGCCACGGCCTCGAAGCGTTGATCGCCCTCGAGAGCGCCCGCCGGCTCGCTCGCCTCGCAGGGACCCAGCCGAAACTGGCCGCCCCCCCCCGAAGACGACCCAGCGCGTGACGGTCCTGGTCGACACATCGGTCTGGGTAGATCATCTGAGGCGAGGCAACCAGCAACTCGTCGATCTTCTCGAGGGGGGTCGAGTCCTCTGCCACCCTCATGTGATCGGCGAGCTTGCCTGCGGCAACCTTCAGAACCGTGCAGAGATTCTTGAGCTCCTGAACGCACTGCCTCAGGCAGGTACCGTCACCTTCTCAGAAGCACTCACGTTCGTGGAAGCTCACCACCTGTACGGGCGTGGACTGGGCTGGATCGATACACAGCTTCTTGCCTCCGCCCGGCTCTCCGGCTGCCCATTGTGGACCCTTGACCGCCGCCTGGCGAAGGCTGCAGCAGAGTTCGAGGCCAGGGCTCATATGTAGCTTTTGTGGCAGCCCTTTGCGGGGCGGGAGCCCCGCGCTCCATGGGCCGACGCTGGACCGCTATTTCTCCTTTACCACTCTGATCGCAATCAATCCAGCATCATCCCGCTGATCGATCAGAATCCGCTTGACCCGATCCTGCCACAGCCGGGCGAATTCGTTCTTCTCATTCTTATCGGCCGTTCGGGCAATGATCTTCTGGAGCAGGGGCATCGTCTGTGGCGCCGGCGGCACGACACCCGGGTTGATGTCCACCTCGAGGGACCGGCCGGTGTCCCTCCGGGTGAATTTCGCGGCGTGGCCGATAGAACTGCTGAAGTGCATCAGATTGTTCCGACCAAATTTCCCGGCAATACCCTTGAATCCTCCCGGTCCGGCGGCGCCGGTGATCTGGGTAACGACTGCTCCGATGACGCCCGCGACGCCTTCGTCAACGCTCTGACTGAACTCGACTGAGATATCACCCCGCACGGGCATTTCACCCGTATAGAGGCTCTCCAGCGCCTTGAGCGTCATCAAATAGGCACTCGCGACCGTCGGGCAGCTGTGGCCCGCCGCCCTGACAACCTCCGGGTATGAGATTTCGATCACACCGTCGTCGGAGGCTCCCAGCACCTGTGAGAGCGGATCGAAAAGCTTGATAGTAGGAACCTGATCGAAAAACTGGGGGTATGCCATGGGTTCTCCTCGAACTTTGATTGTCGGACCCCGTACCATCGCATGGGCGGGAGGGGATCACAAGGTGCAGGAAGGGCGCAGCTTAACGATGGTGGGCCAAGGCCCACCCTACGCGAAAAACAACTATTGTGTAGGGTGGGCCTTGGCCCACCAAAAGGACTCGGGGAGCCGGCCCCATCTGTGCAATAATTCCCGCCTCAGGAGCAACGAATGTCAGATGCAATCACCCTCAACGGCGTTACCAAGACCTTCGGAACGAAGGTTGCGGTGCGCGATCTCGACCTGGTGGTCCCCACCGGGGCAATCTACGGCTTTATCGGGCCCAACGGGGCGGGCAAGACGACGACGATCCGCATGATCATGTCGATCCTCTTCCCTGACTGCGGGCAGATCAGCGTGCTGGGCCACGAGTCGGCCCTGGAGGCCAAGGACCGAATCGGCTACCTCCCCGAAGAGCGCGGCCTCTACAAGAAGATGAAGGTCGGCGCCTTCCTGATGTACATGGAACGGCTCAAGCGCGACAGCGGAACCAGCAGCCGCAGCCGAGTCCGAGGCTGGCTCGAGAAAGTCGGATTGGCCGACGTCGAAAACAAGAAATGCGAGGAGCTGTCCAAGGGCATGCAGCAGAAGATTCAGTTCATCGCCACAGTGATCCACGAGCCCGAGTTGTTGATCCTCGACGAACCGTTCTCGGGCCTGGATCCAGTCAATATGCGGCTCCTGCGGGACCTGGTGTTGGAACAGGGTCGAAAGGGCTCGACGGTGATCTTCTCGACCCATGTCATGGACCAGGCTGAGCAGATTTGCGATCACATTGTGATGATCAATGACGGGGACAAGGTCCTGGACGACAACCTGGACGACATCCGGCGGAGGTTTGACCCCCGCACGATCCTCTTCGAAAGCCTGGAGATCGGGGCGGACGTCACCCCGCTCGAGAGTCTGCCCTCGGTTGAGGGAATTACCCGCAAGGGCGCCCACCACGAAATTTCCCTCAAGGCAGGCTCCGACCCCGGCCAGGCCATCAGGGAAATCGTCAATGCGGCTCCGGCGTCCAGGGTCGAACTTCACCGCCCGACCCTGGAAGACATCTTCGTCCAGATCGTCACCGAAGGGGGCACGGCCGGAGTCGACCTGGACAACCTCAGAGCCGGGCTCCGCAACGACGCCGCGGCCGGGGGGGCATCATGAAGAAGGTGCTTCACGTTGCCATCCGGGAGTTCCTGTCGACCGTCCTGACGAAGGGCTTCATCATCGGCGTCCTGGTCACGCCGGCCTTGATCAGCTTCATGGTCATCATGATGCCGATGCTGATGAACGAGGAACCACCGCGCATTGAGGGTGAAGTCGCCGTCCTCGACCCGACCGGAGAGGTCGTTCAAGGTCTGGCGGAATACCTGAAACCCGAAGCAATCGCCGAGAGGCGCAGCGAGACTCAGGCCAAGGCCAAAGAGGTCATGGAGCAGATCCCCGGCGGCGCAGCCAACGCAGCAATGGCCCAGCCCAGCCTGGATGCACTTTTGGGTGAGGTCCCCGATTTGGACATCGTCCGGCTCGATAGCGGCCACGACCTCGAGACCGAAAAGGACCGACTGATAGGCGACGAAACAGGCCCCGAATCAAGGCTGGCACTGATTACCGTCCACCAGGACGCAGTTGAGCGGACCGAAGGTGAAGAGGTCTTCGGCAGCTATGATCTCTTCGTCCGGGAAAAACTGGATGACCGCATCATCGACGAGATCCGCCGCGGCATGCGAACGACACTCGTCGACGCCCGGATCCGCCAGACCGATTTGGACCGCGCCACCATCGAAGCCCTGACCCACGTCCCCCGCATCAGCTCGACGACCGTGACCGAGAAGGGCGAGAAGGAGACCAACGAAGTTCTGAATATGTTGCTTCCGGCGGGCTTCATGATTCTCCTTCTGATCTCGGTGATGACAGGCGGCCAGTACCTCTTGACGACGACAGTCGAGGAAAAAAGCAGTCGGGTCGTCGAGGTCCTGCTGTCCGCGGTGTCACCGATGCAGCTGATGACCGGCAAGATCCTGGGGCAGATGGGCGTCGGTCTGGTGATCCTCGCTCTGTACGCAGGGATGGGCGTGGCAGGCCTGATCTCCTTCGCCATGCTGGGTCTCTTGGACCTCAGCCTGCTGTTCTACCTGCTGATCTTCTACGTCATCGCCTACTTCGTCATGGCCTCGATGATGGCCGCCATCGGCGCGGCGGTCAACGAGATGCGCGAGGCCCAGACCCTGATGACGCCGGTGATGGTCACTCTGATGATTCCCTGGATGTTGTGGCTGCCGATCACCCGCAACCCCAACTCCCTCTTCGCCACCATTACCAGCTTCATCCCGCCGATCAACACCTTCGTCATGCTCCTGCGCATGACCTCGACCTCGCCCCCGCCCATGTGGCAGGTCTGGGTGACGATCGCGATCGGCCTCCTGTCGGTCTGGGGAGCCTTGTGGTTTGCGGCCAAGGTCTTCCGAGTGGGCCTGCTGATGTTCGGTAAACCGCCCAACTTCGCCACCCTGATCAAATGGGTCAAGATGGCTTGAGAGCTATCAGCTGTCAGCGATCAGCCCTCGTGGTGGGCCAAGGCCCACCCTACAAAAGAGTTGCCCTTCCCGTAGGGTGGGCCTTGGCCCACCACCGTGCCCATCAATCCCCTACGGCGCAGCGGCCTTCCACGCAGGGGTTTCGTCAAGCAGCGACAACCAGCGTTCCACCGCCGGAAACTCCCCAACCGGCAACCCGATCTTGTCGGCGAAACTCAGATGCCCCGCCACTGCCCAGTCAGCCAGGCTCAGCTTGTCCCCGACGAGGTAACGGTCCTCCTCGAGAACCGCGTTGAGGACCTTCGCATGGCGGCGAAACTTCTTGATGCCCTCTTCCACCTTGCCCTCATCAACGTCCTGGCCCAACATCGGCTTGATCAATCGCTGGAAAAATACCGTGCCGCAGGCAAACATAAAGTGGCTTTGCTCCCAGAACATCCACTCCATCACTCGATAACGCCTGGCTGAATCTGCCGGAAAGATCTCCGAACCCGCTTTCTCGGCAAGATAAATCGAGATGACGTTTGATTCCCTGACCACCGTCGTGCCATCGGAGAGCGTGGGCACCATGCCGTTGGGATTGACAGCCAGGAACTCCGGCTTCATCTGCTCGCCCTTGGGCAGGTCCACGACAATACGCTCCGCCTTGAGGTCCAGGAAATCCAATAACGCCGTCGTTTTGCGGCAATTTGGTGAGATTGGGTGATAGAAATATTTCATCGCGTCCTCCATCATCAATAGGCTCCGACCAGAATACGACACCCAATCCCATGCTTCCGACATCTTATTGGCAAGATTGGTCGGGACAGTCATACAATCGGGTTGGAGGAGCATGATGAAACCAAACCACCTTCCCCAATCGAACCCATTTGCCCTGATCCTGGTTTCCGTCTTGTTGCTCAGCACACCCGCCCAGTCAGCCGACGACACGGATCAATTCAGCCACTCCCCTATTCGACCGGCCGACAAAACCTGGGTCGAAGTGACCGAAGACGGCGCCCAGCCGATCCAAGACCTCACCGCATACTGCATCGACTGCCACAGCGATCTCGAAGAAACCGCCGGCGGAAAGATCCATGGGACAGACTCGGGAGTTCATTCCCACCCCGTTGACAAACCCTACCCCGCGACAGGTACCGACCTCGTTCCCCTGGTTGATCTCGACCTTCGCCTGCTCCTGATTGACGGCAAAATGACCTGCATCACCTGCCACAAGCACGACGCCACCGACCGCCGACTGGTCATGCCCGAAGCCTTAGGCGAACTCTGCATCAGTTGCCACAGGAAATAGGGACATCGCGCACCGTCCGAAGGACGGTCACGGCGAAGCCGTGGGCCCGCGAAGCGGGTAGCGTGGGCAAAGGACATCGCGCACCTTTCAAAGGCACGATGGTGGGCCAAGGCCCACCCTACATGGTGCCGGCGTTGTCGTAGGGTGGGCCTTGGCCCACCATCCCAGCGGCCCAGCTTCCATTGCTACAATCAACACTTGAGCGTTCGAGGAGTCGACGATGCCTTCAGAGAAGACGATACAAATCACCAAAATCCTTGCGTTGACCCTCCTCTGGGCCGGCTTTTCCTATGCCGAAGAGGCGCCCCTTCTCACCAACGTACCCAGCCGCCCAGGCGCTGCGGCCTGGTCTCCCGACGGCGCCCGGCTTGCGGCCATCCGGGAACTAACCCTGGTCCTGGTGGACCTACGAACCAACAAACCCCAAATCCTCCCTGTCCCCCACCCTCTCTTCGTTTCCTGGGCGCCCGGCACCGACCTCCTGGTCATCACAGCCGATGACCACCGACTCCTCAGGGTCAACCCGGACACCGGCGCATCGACGATCGTCGATCTCCCCGGCAACCCGGTCGGCGCACAGTGGCTCGTGGCCGACACAACAATGTTCGTCGTCACCGCTGCAAGCCGCACGATGTCGATCGGCACGCCCGCCGAGGCGCACCTCCTCACGATCGGGCCCGGTCCGCCCAAAGAGATCTTCCGCTGGGACCACATGCTGCCGACTCGCAACCCCGACATCGACTTCACCACAGGGTGGGTCCATGCCGGCCCCAACCCGCTCGACGACACGCTGCTCGTGCCCGAATTCCACGACCCGCCGCAATTCCCGCCCTTCCTCCTTTTCCGCGTTATCGATCCCCACACCGGTGATGTCGAGGACCTCTTCCGCCTCGAAACCCAACGATTGACGGCCGCAGCCTCCTGGTCTCCCGACGGCCTCCGCCTGGCGCTGGCCGACCACGAAGGAAACCTGCTGCTGTGGAACGAAGGCGATGAGGAGGCAACAGCCCCGGTTGGCTCTCCGGCCGGCGGTTTCTTCCCCACTTGGAGTCCGACACAGAACATCCTCCACTTCGGGGGCCATCTGCTGAAGAGCGATGGAACCCTGCATCGCCGCCTCGCTGACGACCCGAAGGCCATCGGCTTCTGGTCCCCCGACGGCACACACTTGGCCTTGGTTTCGAAAGGCGATTTGACAATCGTCTCCGGCATCGAGGGGGCCTCCCTCGCCGAAGACCCGTCCGAAACCCGCAACAAAATCCGCACCCTCGCCGGCCTTCTCCACGAGGACCTGATCTCGGAAGACGACTACCGAGTCCGGCGAAACCGGTTGCGCAAGGAGAAAGGTCAATGATGTCTCTTCTGCCAAGGGTGGCGCTCGTTTGGCTCGTGGTCGCTCTTTCCTCAGTCGTGATCGCCGTCGCCGACGACCCCTGCCTCGGTTGCCACCGTGAAAAAACCCCTGGTGTCGTCAGCCCATGGCAGATCTCAGCCCATGCCGAAGCCGGCGTCGGTTGCGTCGACTGCCACGGCTCGGACCACGAGCAGAATCACCCAGAGAACGGGCGTCGCTCCCTGGTCCCCGCCTCCACATGCGCCCCTTGCCACGAAGAGGCCGCCCGCAATCACCAGACGTCCAGACACGGCCTCGGATTCCGGGCGGGCCAGGCCTGCACCCGCAACCAACCCAAGACTCCAGAGATCAAGGCCGGCTGCATCAACTGCCATGGCGAGTCGATGGGCGCCGCAGCCGTCGAAACCGAGTGCGCCCGATTCCTCAAACAATCACCCGCCATGCAGCGCCAAGGGTGCACCAGTTGTCACCGCGTCGAGACCCAGTGCGACAGCTGCCATACCCCACACGACACCGACCTCGAAATCGTGCGTGACCCGGCCGTCTGCGCCCCATGCCACATGGGTCCCGACCACGCACAGTGGGAGATGTGGAAGACCTCCAAACACGGCATCCTGTTTGAACTCAAAGGTCGCGAAGTCGCCCCGGACTGTGCCGTCTGCCACATGCCCCAAGGCACCCACAACGTCAGCCGCGGCATCACCATGGGCCTCGCCGGTCAGGCCTACCCGGAAGAGCAACGAACAACCGAGCGGGAGAACATGCTCGACATCTGCGCCCGCTGTCACACCCGAGGTTTTTCCAAGCGCAGCCTCGACGACGGCGACACCATCCAGCGCGAAAGCCAGGCCATGCTGGACGAAGCCGCAGCCATCATCCAGGCCCTCGACGACGAAGGCCTTCTGATGCCCGGGCCCAAAGACCGTCCGCCACATCCCCTCGCCGGCAAAAAACTCAACCTCGGACCACAGATGCTCTACGAGGACCTGTCGGCCATCGAAGCCGAGTTCTTCCGCATGAAGAAATTCCACGCCGTCACCGCCTACAAGGGCGTCTTCCATCAGAACGCCGACTACGCCCACTGGTACGGCAACGCCCCCCTCAAGCTCAGCCTCGCCACCATCAAAAGCCAGGCCGCCCAACTGCGCCAACTGAGTCGACTCGAACAGCGCATCGACCTGCTCGCCACCTCCGGCGCCGTCTCCACCGAAGATGCCGGCTCCCTCAAATCCAAACTCCGAAACCTCCGCAACGCCTACCTCAAGGGCGACATCACCGACGAGCACTAC
>DAOWGJ010000112.1 GCA_030637505.1 Holophagae bacterium | reverse complement strand
CTGGCCGTGGCCTTTTTCGGTTGGGCCAGGGGCGCCTGTCTCAAGCGCCGGGGTGTCGCCATTTGAACAGGCTCGAGCGGCCGAAGAGGCCCGGTTGGCGGCCCAACCCACTCCCGCTCCTGTGCCGACTCAAAAACTACTGCTCCCGTTGACGGCCGACGAGTTGGCGGATGTCTGCATCAGGCTGCCGCCAAGAACGGACATTTGCGCAATCATGGGTATACTGGTAGAGAGACACCTTCGATACGAACTCTGCGCCCAGCATTGCACGCTGATCGGCACGCGAAATGAGACGGAGGTCGGGGAGATCGGGTGAGGGAGCACAGACTGCGTCACCAAGCCGGCAGACACCGAGTCCTCGAATCGGTGGGAATCGGCCTGTTGTCCATAATTCTGAGCGCCACGTCGATCCCCGCACAGGACCGTGCTGAGATGAGTCTTGAAGACCTCTTGGCGATCAAGGTCGTCACACCCACTCGCCACGAACAGAAGATGGCTGAATCACCCAGTGTGATTTCGGTCCTCACCGCCCGACAGATTCGTGATCTCGGGGTCACCTCGATCCAAGAAGCGCTCAGTTATTTGCCGGGCGTTGGTATTACAAATACGTACTGGGGATACAACCTGGCCAACGTGCGCGGCCAGTTGCAGATCCACTACAACAACAAAGTCTTGTTGATGATCAATGGGCACCCCACCCGAGAGGTCATCAACGGCCACTCTCACTTCGAGCTGGTGCCGATCCAAGCCGTAGAGAGGATTGAGTTCGTTCGGGGACCCGGTTCGGCACTCTACGGCACAAATGCCTTCGCTGGAGTGGTCAATGTCATCACCAAATCCGGCGACCACCTTGGAGCCCGCGAAATCGAGGTCGGCGTCGGATCCTTCAAGACTTGGGAGGCCTCAGCCGTGTACGGCACGGCAGAGAACGACCTCGACTTCATGATCAGTATCGGCACCCGCAACGACGACGGTTATCCTTATCGCATCGAGGAGGACGAACGAGGCCAAAGCGGAGTGCTGGATTACGAAAACGACATCACGAACGCGGTCGCGGTTCTGAGCTACAAGGAAATCACCGTATCGGCGGCCGCCTTTTCACAACGCCGGGAGAAATTCGGCATCATCCCGGTGATCGACTACACAGGGACCTCGCGCTACCGCTCGGCCTTTCTGGATTTCAAATGGGATCATACGTTTTCCAAGGAGCTTTCACAGACCAGTCGGTTGCGTTGGGACATGATCAACCGCGATTCCACTGAGGTCCAGAGCTTCCCCTTTGACGGTTTCCTCGGACATGAGAACTCGGACACAATCCTCGATTCGTCCGGAGAGCTGTTCGGGGTTGAGACATCCCTGGACTACGAGGCTTCAAGAACGGTTTCTCTTCTCGCAGGCCTGGTCTATGAGAAAAGGCAGAGCGATCCCTATACCTTCCGATTCGCAGATGACGGGAGTCTCCATCCAGGAACCGCCTATCTCCACTCTCCATCGGCACAGGAATTTTCCGCCTTTGGCCAGGGCCTGTTCCAAATGACACCGAAAACCAGCGTCGTGGTGGGCCTCAGATTCACTGACGACAGCAATTTCGGTTCAGTGGTGCTGCCACGCCTGGGATTGGTCCACCAGATCGGTCAATCCACGTATTTGAAGGCACTGTACGCAGAGGCATTCCGAACTCCGGATTTCTTCCAAACCGATGTAGGAACTTTCGATATTTTGTATGGAAACCCAGACCTCAAGCCGGAACAAACCAGAAACCTGGATCTGGCGATCGATACGACTTTTGACGGCCGCTACAACCTGCAAGTCAATGTCTTCTATCTGCAAACTGAAGACCTGGTGGTCCGCGTGCCGACATCGGACCCTCAGACGCAGGGTGAGAACGCCGTCGTGTATGTCAACGCCGACGGAGAAGAGGTCTGGGGGCTGGAAATGAGCCTCCGCGGGCAACCGAGGAAGTCATTACGATTTTTCGCAAACTACTCTTATCGCGAGGGCGAAGATCGGGAATCCGGCGAAACCCTCGATTTCATCGCCAACCACACCTTCAATGGGGGTCTGGTCTGGGCGCCCATCGACCGGCTGGAACTCAAGCCCAACATCCAGGTGGTGGATCGCCGCGGCGAAGCCGGTGCTTATGCGCTCGTCAACCTCGTGGTCTCGGTGGCGATCTCAAAGGACCTGTCACTGGCAGTCATCGGCAAAAACCTTGCTGACGAGGAATATCAATATCCGGAATATATCCGCAGGGTGATCCCAGTCGTTCCCGGCGGGCCTGAGCGATCGTGGTTCGCCCGGCTCACCTGGCGTTATTAATCAGCCCTCGATATCTGCCGCCCGTCGGTTCGCCCAAACGCCACCCGTAACTTCGTCCAACCAGGCTCTCCTTTCGAGGAGAATTCGTGTCGCATCGACTGCTGAAACCGGCCTGGAGAACCAGTAGCCTTGGGCGAAATCACAGCCCAACTCCATCACCCGTCGGCACTGTTCTCGGGTTTCGATCCCTTCGGCGACCACCTTAAGACCCAAGCTTTTTGAGAGGGCAATGATGGCACGAACAATCGCGAGGTCTTCGGGCGTATTGAGCATTTCGCTTACGAAGGAACGATCAATCTTGAGCGTGTCGATCGGCAAGGAACGCAGGTAGCTCAGGGATGAGTACCCGGTTCCGAAATCATCGATCGACGTGCGGATGCCGAGGGGCCTGAGTTGTTTGAGCAAATTCGACGCGGCCTCAAGATGTACCATCAAGGCCGTCTCAGTGATCTCAAGGGCCAAGCCATCGCCGTTGAGGAGCCCTGACTCGGTGATGGCAGCCTGCACATCGGAAAGCAGATCCCGCCGAACAAATTGCTGGCTCGAGAAATTAACACTCAGCTGAATGGGAGAATTGTCAATGACCTCGAGCCAATGCCGCAGCTGCCGACAGGCGCACCGCAAGACCCAATCATCGAGGGCCAGGATGATCCCGGTTTCTTCCGCCACCCCGATGAACTCGTTTGGCGCCATCAAACCTCGCGACGGATGCCTCCACCGAACCAGTGCCTCAAACCCGCCCAAAGAACCACTATTGAGGTCGATGATCGGTTGGTAATAAAGTTCGAATTGGCCCCGGTCGAGCGCCAATCGCAGCTCAGTTTCGAGTTGCAAGGCTGCCATGGCCCGGGCGTGCATTTCGGTATCGAAAACCTGGAAACGACCACCTCCTGCCTCCTTGGCCTGGTACATGGCAATGTCCGCATCACGAAGGATAGCCTCTGGAGATTCATAAGGATTACTGCTCAGGGCGATGCCGATACTGACCGAAGAGAAGACCTGCCGATCCTCAAGCTCGAATGCGTCCCCGAAATTCTCAAGAATTCGCGACGCGACATGGGTGACCTCAGAAACGTCTCCAGGGTTTTCCACCAGCACGGCAAACTCGTCTCCACCAAATCGTGCGACGGAGTCTTCTGACCGCATGCATAGCCGAAGACGGTCCGCAACACCACACAGGAACCGATCACCAAATTGGTGACCAAGGCTGTCGTTGATGACCTTGAATCGATCGAGGTCAAGGAACAACACGGCATAATTCAATCCATCCACCCGCCGAGCCCTCTCCATGGCTTGGCGGAGTCGATCACTGAAGAGCGCACGATTCGGCAACCCGGTGAGCACGTCGTAAAACGCGCTGTAGGCGAGTTGCGCCTCAGCACGTTTTCGACTTGTAATATTCCGGAGAATTCCCATTCGAGCTGATTCGCCATCCCAATCGATTTCGGTAGTATTGACCTCGAACTCGATCTCCTCGCCTGACCGCGATATCCCAGTCAACTCGAACTGTTGCTGCAACTTCTCTCCCTGTGCCCCTCTCTCTCGCCGCTCGACGATCAGCGCCTGGCTTGACGGAGCAATCAACTTGAGGTCGTCAAAACCCGGATCGAGGATCTCCTCGGCGGCGTAGCCGAAGCACCTTTCAAAACTCGGGTTGACATACAGGAAGTGATTCTGCGGTCCGAGCACGTAGATCGCATCTTCAGAGTGTTCAGTGAGGGTCCGAAAGCGCTCCTCACTTCTCTGGAAGGCCTCGGTCGCGCGTCGCTGCTCGTCCTGCCGAAGCTCGACCTGTGCCAACATGTCGTTCCATGCATCGCTCAGAGCTCCTACCTCGTCTTCGCCAGTCTTGACCACTCGAGTCGAATAATCACCACTGGACGAGACTGTACGTGCCACGTCGACAAGTCTGAGAATTGGTGTGGAGACCACCCTCTGCAATCTGACCGCAACGATCACAGCCAATGCGATCAGCGTGAAGAGCAGAAACGCCACGCCTTTCAGGTACCCCCGAATTTTCTCTTCAAGGACCCTGGTCGATGCTCTCAGATACAGGGTCCCATAGTGCTCACCTTCAAGCACTACGGGCTCAACCATGTGAAGAACTCCTCCCTCGAGAAGATAACCGGCGTGAAAGAACGGCGCTTCAAATGACAGGTCCGGATCTCTCGAAAACGAGGCGAACAGACGGTCTTCCGCGTCAAAAAGCACTGCGGCCTCGATGCCGCTGATCGACTCCAACTTGGCAAGGGTGAGTCCTGCTTCATCGGGACTGTTGAACGCTAGCTCACTGACCGTGTAGCTGCTGACCACCTCGGCTGTCACTTTGGTCTGGCTGATCATTTCCTCGCGAAAGGTCGCCACATCGATGCGAACGATCACCGCCGTGCCGATGAAAAGTGTGGTCACCGTCGGCACGAGAATAGCGATGAGCAACTTGACCTTGATGGAGAGTGTTGCATGGAACAGCATCACTCAGTTCCCCTCTACCAAACGCGCAAGGCGCAGGAGGTGTGCACTGAACTTGAGTCCTGTTCGGTCCACCGCCACCTTATTGATCTCGAACCTGAGGTAATCCCCCTCCCGGTAGAAATTGATGAGCACGCCCGCTTCGGCAAAGCCCTCGGTATCCCCGACGGTGAGAATCGGCCGCCCACCCGCATG
This sequence comes from Holophagae bacterium, assembly GCA_030637505.1. Taxonomy (GTDB): domain Bacteria; phylum Acidobacteriota; class Thermoanaerobaculia; order Thermoanaerobaculales; family Sulfomarinibacteraceae; genus DAOWGJ01. The sequence continues at coordinate 15,698 of DAOWGJ010000112.1, read as the reverse complement.
GGCCAGAATCGTAGTGAGTCGATCTGCTTCGGTTTCCGCGATGTATAGAACCTGGCACACACCCACATCTCTCGGATCATCAATTCGCCGAACCTGGATCTGTTGGTGAAGCGCGCCGCCAGCTTCAGCGGTGATCAACCGCAGCGATTCCTCGACCGAAGTTTCACCGATGATGCCAATCACGAACCGCTCGCTGGTGTTGCTTCCGGTCTCAACGGCCGGCCAGTCGACGAAATGAATGAAACGATTGACAAATTCCGCCTTGAGGTCAGCCTCGGTCATCGTGGCCTGGTCAGTCCCCGAAACCCGCCCCTCCGAAGTCAGACCGACCAGAGCGACCGTGATCATCACCGCACCAAACATTGTCCACCGTCGTGGATTTGGTGTTTGCGGCATGAAGGCCTGGTCCAATGGTCTATTGCTCCGTGAAATCACGTGCGACGATTCCTTGCCCCCTCGCCAGGGCGAACCTGCTACTGAATCTCTTTGGTGAGGATAACAAAACTCCTCGTCGGCCGTCTTGATCGTTCGCTGATTCCCGATTCCAAGCACAACCTATATTACGACAGCACCCTGTGCCTCGCTGTGGAACACCTCAATGAGGCCAGCTCGACGAGGACGCCGGCGAAAATCAGGATTGTGTGAACCGGAGTTTTCGTTGCCGGCCTGCGGCCTGTGTAGACTGAGGAATACCGGAGGTGAACCAGGGGTTCAGATGGAAGCATGAAGATCATCGAGCGAGTTCTTTGGGTGACCGGGCTTCTCCTCCTGGCCGTTGCTCTTTTCGGCTGGGCCAGGGGCGCCTATCTCAGTCGCCGGGATGTGGCCAGATTTGAACAGGCGCGAGCGGCTGAAGAGGCCCGATTGGCGGCCCTACCCACCCCGACGCCTCTGCCGACGCCCCCCCCTGTAACAGTCGACGAGTTGGCGGCGGCAGACGCCAGGGTCGATACCGAGTTGTGGGCCCCGAAACGAGTCGATGAGTACGAGGAAAGCCTCGACGTCGATACCGGTCTTCCCCTGGCGCTTCTGCGCATTCCCAAGATCGATCTTGTCGTTCCGGTGTACGAAGGTACCAGCGACTTGATCCTCAATCGCGGCCTGGGCCGCATCGTCGGAACGGCACAACTGGGTGAAAACGGGAATTGCGGAATCGCCGGTCATCGTGACGGCTTCTTCCGAAAACTCAAGGACATCGGCCCGGGCGATACGATCGAGCTCCAGACACTCAGTGGAGACGACACATTTGTCGTCGAAAAAATCACGATCGTCCTGCCGGAGCAGGTCGAAGTCCTCCGCCAGGGCGAAGAAGACGTCATCACCCTGGTCACGTGTTACCCATTCTATTTTGTCGGCAGTGCTCCGAAACGGTACATCGTTCGGGCCGTTCGTTTGCCCAGTAGTTGAAATATTCGTATCGGAAAGCCTTGTCAGTCAATCTCACGGCTGCCGGACGAGGAGAAATGGTGTTGTTGCGAATCGGCCAGAAACTCAGCCTACTTTCCTGTGTCGCCCTTTTGCTGGTGTCAGGTATTGCGATTGCGGCAGGTCCAGATATGCCGGCATCCTTCCAGACGCTCAAGGCCGAGGCGCCCAACCTCAATCCCGAGGTTCTGAGACTGGCACTCGATGCCGCCGAGTGCGCGTGGAAAGGCGGCGAGAGGCGCCACGACATACTCTCCGTCATTGATTACTCGCTGCCGTCGGTGGCGCCTCGTCTCTGGGTCTTCGATATGGACTCAACGAAACTGATCTACAAGGAACTGGTCGCCCACGGGGTCGGCAGCGGTGAGTTCAGCGCGACCCAGTTCTCCAACAAGTCCGGGACCAAACAGTCCAGCCTGGGCCTCTTTCGCACCGGCACAACCTATTTCGGCCAGAACGGCTACTCCCTGAAACTCCACGGGCTGGAGCGAGGCGTCAACCACAAGGCTCTGGACCGAACCATCGTCATGCACGGGGCGTGGTACGTCAACGAGGACTTCGGCGAGAAATACGGGCGAATGGGAAGAAGCTGGGGCTGCCCGGCACTGGACCCCAAAGTGGCCAAGTCGCTGATCGATACGATCAAAGAAGGCACGCTGCTCTTCGTCTACTATCCGGACCTGAAATGGCTCAACTCATCGGAGTTTCTTAGAGGCTGTGGTGGGAATACGTTGCCATCCCAGTGAGGATCGGTCTTCCCTGCCCTTACCACCGACGGCACAATCACCACCCGTGGGCGGCACAATTCACCCGAATCCACCTGCATCAGAAAAACAGAAAAAGCCGTATCGATGCCCGAAGCGCTCCTCCCAGAAGCCCTTGACCTGGTCGTAGAGGGCATACATAGGCGTCTCTTGCGGCTTGCGCTCCCTAAAGAAACCGACAGCGAGCCGTGTGTTAGATTCCACCTGAACAGAAAGGCCTTCCGATGAAACCCAACAGGCAGCTTGATTCCGAATTGATCGACAACTCCGGGTCGTTCACCGATTCGTTCTTCCAGAGGTTCGAGCTACGACCTGCTCCGGGGCCGCTAGCGTTGATGGAGGGCCTGTCGAAGACCTACAGTTTCCCTACATTCTACGGCGACGTCACCTGCGCAATCGCGATCTTCCTCTGCGACTACGAGCGGGCGCAAGCGATCATGCCCCACCCTTCGATGAATCCGGTGAAGATGCCCGGGGGGAGGTCGGTGGTGTTGTTCTCATGCTACGAATATAAAAACGTCATGAATATTGCCCCCTACAACGAGATCGCGATGACCATCCCGATCCTGGTGAATGCGGGCTTCTCTCCGCCGGTGTTGCCCCTCGTGATGGATTTCAAGAAAAAGGGGTATTTCGTGTTCTCAATGCCGGTGACCTCGCTCGAGAATCAAATCCGAGGTACCAGGATCTGGGGTCTGCCGAAGGTCGTGGAAGAGATCACGATTTCTACCGAGGGCAGCCACTGCACCACGGTGGCCAGGGACGACAACGGCGACGTCTACCTCGAGCTGTCAGTGCCCAAATCAGGATCGACCAAACATTTCGACGAGACCGGGCACCTATTCAGCATGCTCGACGAAAAGCTCCTGAAAAGTCGAACGAACTTCAAGGGTGACTTCACTGTCAACACCCAGGCTGATCTGTTGTGGAAGAAGGGCAAACGGACCGACAGCCCGGCACTGAAGCTGGGAAAGTCTCCGAGGGCTGACGTTCTCAGGGAGTTGAAGATCGAAGAAGTCGCGTTTCAGTTCCGCTATGCGCGGAGTATGAACAGCTGTTTCGACCTGCCGCTGGAAGATTGGTAGGGGCTCGACGGATCAGTGGCAACCCTTGCCTACCAACCGGTCATGACATCTCGCGAGCCAGGTCTCCCAATGTGCGAATCGCAGCATCGACGGCGTCCGACCACGGCACGGCGCAGTTGAGACGCATGAAGTTGGAAAATTCTCTGCTTGCCGAGAACATTGGCCCTGGAGCAAACGAGATACCTCGTTGAATCGCCAATTGATACATCGCCATCGAGTCAACGCCGTCAGGCATCTCGACCCACAGGACGTGGCCTCCACGCGGCCGCGTAATGCGGGTTCCCGATGGAAAATACTCGGCAACCGAGGCGCTCATCCGCGCAACCAATCCGCAGTAGGTTGAGCGCAGGCGACGTAGGTGACGGTCGTAAGCTCCTCCTTTGAGGTATGCCGCAACAGCCATCTGGGTGGGAGTCGGCGTTGCGACTGAGGTAATGTATTTCTGGTGTTCGACCGCCTTCAAGAATCGTCCTGGCGCCACCCACCCGACCCGATATCCGGGGGCCAGTGTTTTTGAAAACGACGAACACAACAAGACCAACCCATTATTGTCAAAAGACTTAAGGGTCCGCGGGCGATCGCGGTCGAAATAGAGCTCACCGTACACGTCGTCTTCTATGGCCGGCACTTCAGCTGCGGCCAGCATCTCGACCAAATCCGCTCTTTTTTCGGTCGGCATGTTGTGGCCGAGGGGGTTGCCAAAACTGGGCACCAAGACACACGCAGCGATCCTTTCGCGCTGTATTGCTTCATCAAGACATTCGAGGCACAGGCCTTCTTCCGGATCGGTGGCCACTTCAAGCGCACGCAGTTGCAGGGCTTCCAAAACCTGGAGGAGGCCGACATATGTCGGTTTTTCTACGACCACGGTATCGCCGGGTTTGGTGACGGCCGACAAGCTGAGATAGACGGCCTGGTGGGCGCCGTTGGTAGTAATGATCTCGTTCGGAGATAGAGCAGATCCGGCATTGAGCGCCCGCCGGGCGAGCTGTTCGCGTAGGGGCTCAAAACCCTGGACAGAATCGTATGCCTGACTGGTCTCGGGCTTCGACCGTACCTCGCGGGCTAGCACACGGTTGAGCGCTTCGGTCGGCAGAAATGTCGGATTCGGAACTGCCGCGCCGAAGGGAACCAGGTGGCCGGCCTTGGCATCCCTCATCATGCCCAGCACCAGTGAGCCGATCTCGAGGGAGACCGCCTCGGTCGAGCCACTGGTCTTAGCGGGCGCTGGCGGCAGAATTCCACAACAACGCACATATAAGCCGGATTTGGGGCGTGCTGCGATTAAATCACGCTCTTCCAGTACGCGATAGGCCTCCATGGCCGTGGTCATGCTGACCGACATCTGTCGGCTGATACTGCGCAGGGAGGGCACCCTCGATCCCGGTTCAAAGGTGCCGTTGCGAATCAGGTCAGCATATTTGTCGGCTACCTGTTGATAACGGGCGGTTGCTGTGTTCTCGGCCACGGCGCCTCCTTACGGTACAGACGAAAGAATATCAAACTGTACCGGTATTAATTTATGTTTTTTGTATCTGTTTTTCAAGAGGAAAATACCTCATTATGAAAAAAGGTTCGAAAGGAGGCTGATGATGAGATTAAATTCGACCCGCCTGCTGATCGCTTTGAGCTTTGCTGCGATATACATCATCTGGGGATCGACCTACCTGGCGATTCGCATCGGCCTCGAGGGTTTCCCGCCTTTCTTTCTGGCGGGTAGCCGGTTCTTGATGCCCGGCATATGCCTCTACTTATGGCTGCGGCTTAAGGGCACCGCCAAACCGACCGATCAACAATGGTGGTGGGCGGTTCTCACTGGAATCATCATGTTGGTTGGCGCTTCCGGCTGTTTGGTGTGGGCCGAGCAACGCATTCCTTCGGCGGTTGCAGCTTTGCTGTTTACGACAGTGCCCCTATGGATGATCGTTCTCGAGGCAGTGATGCAGCGTTCGTTTCACGGAGGGTGGCGGGTCACCGCCGGCCTTGTCATTGGGCTTGCAGGTGTGACGGTTCTGGTTTCGCCCTCTAGTCGCGAGCTTCTCGGAGTTGATCCATTTGGTGCGGTCGTCATTCTTTTTGCGGCCATGTGTTGGTCGGTCGGGTCTTTGATATCGCGAAGGGTCAGCTTGCCACCGTCTCCTCTGATGACGGTGGCGATCCAGATGGCGACCGCCGGTATTGTGCTGATGGCCATCAGTGGATTGAGCGGTGAGTGGTCACATTTCGCAGCGCCATGGTCGCTCACCACGAGGCCAGTTGCCGCGGTGATCTACTTGGCCTTTGTCGGCGCCATGGTCGGACTTTCGGCTTACACCTTCTTGCTGCGCCACGTTTCGGCGGCAGCAGTTTCAACCTATGCGTTCGTCAATCCGGTGATTGCCGTATTTCTCGGCTGGCTCGTAGCCCACGAGCCAATGGGTCCTTCGGTGTTCATCTCCGCCGGAATGATCATCGCAGCAGTTGTCTTGATTCAATCAACGAATTGGTCGAGGTGGGAGGCGGTCACGAGGCCGATCGATCAGCCGGAGTCCAGGGTTTTTTCAGGCCTGCAGCAAACGCAAACCAGCTCCGTTCTTCAAGTTGGGACATCAGAGCCTGAATGCAGAGGGGTTTCAGCCTGCTGACGCATGCCGAAATCCGGTGTCAGGTGTGCCCCTCATAACTTCTGGCTAAAAAGGGGACAGTGTTTTCCGCTCAAGATCGGCTACTCCCTGAAACTCGACGGGCTGGAGCGAGGCGTCAACCACAAGGCTCTGGACCGAACCATCGTCATGCACGGGGCGTGGTACGTCAACGAGGACTTCGGCAAGAAATACGGGCGAATGGGAAGAAGCTGGGGCTGCCCGGCCCTGGACCCCAAAGTGGCCAAATCGCTGATCGACACGATCAAAGAAGGCACGCTGCTCTTCGTCTACTACCCGGACCTGGATTGGCTCAACTCTTCGGAGTTTCTTAGAGGCTGTGGCGGGAAACCTCGACGTCCCCGGGGTGATCAGCCTTCACAACACCGCCCGCACCCGAATACCAACGACCCAAATGCTGTTCGCCTCCGGGTTGTTGGCCGGATTCTTGAGATACTGCAAATCCGGCGTGATCGCAAAGGCCTTCGTGACCTGCCAACGGAAAAAGAACTCGGCCGTGTATTGGTCGTCGAGCCCCGGACCCCAAGTATCCTCGTTGGGCTCGCCCCAATTGAGGCCGACGCCCAACAGGTTCTTTCCGGGGTTCGGCTGATAGCCGAAGCCGACACTGACCGATTTCTGCATCAGGCTGCCGCCTTCTGAGGCGTAGCCGGCTCTGGCGAAGGGCAACCACCTGCCATCGAGGTACTTGGTCCACGAAACATTCGCACCCCAACCCGAGGGACTCTGGGCCTCGACCCGTTCGTCCGAGTGCCACAGAGTCAGATGCATATTGTCCAGGTAGATGCGATCCTGGGAGGTGGTCCAGCCGATCTCGATATGTTTGAAGTACTCGTTGTCGGAGAAGAACGAGTCCAGGGTCTGCCCGGGGTCTGTGGGATCGGCGTTGAGGTCTGCGAGACCACCGATAAGAAAAACATTATCCGTAAGCATGGCCCCCGCAGCCAGGCCGAAGCCCTCGTTCGGCACCGCAAGCGTCGTGGTGCCGGTTGAAAAAGCGAAATTGAGGAAGCCGGTCCAAGGGCTGGCCAAGGCGTAGACATCCAGGTAATCGGTGGCGTCCACCCAGCCACCCATCAGCGTAATACGCCCCCCGTTCAGCCGTTGGCGCCAATAGAGATTGGTCAACCTGGTCCCCTGGTCGGAGAACGGCGGCTCGATGAGCCCGATGCCACCGAGCTCGAACTCGAAGCCGCTCGGCGCCACGTCGGTGTAGGCATGGCGGTGCTCGACCTTCCAGATGACGGCGCCGGTGTTCTTGGTTCCCCGGCCCACGAGGTCCCACGATCCAAAAAAGCGCACCATGCCGCCTGCACTTTCGTCCTCACCGGGGCTTTCGTCGGCCCCGAGGTAGACAGCCGAGTAATCGACACTGAACGAAAACCCGTGGTCCTCGACCAGACCGGCCTTCCAGTCGAACCAGCGCTCAAAGAGCGTCGGCCGATCGACCTCCGCGTCGCTGCGGAGCCGGTTCTCGACTGCCTCCGGACTCCCGAAGTTGGGGTAGTCCTGGGATTCCCCGGACTCCTGCGCGCCGACGGGACCCGCCCATGAGCTGGCGACGAGCAAGGCGGCGACACCCGGCGTGACGATCCAATCGGGTCTCATCTTGAATGGGGTCATGGTGTCCTGTCCTTTCATTTCAGCGCGAAACGCAGTCGTACGTCGAAGACCTTCTGGCCGTCGAAGTCGCCGTAGATGGCATCACCCAGCGACAGGTAGAAGTCGGGCTTAGGGTTCGCGCAAGAATAACTACCGCTTTTCACATCCCATCTGCACCACATCTTCGGCTCGGGCTCAATCTGGAAATTCTCAACGTAGGCAAGGCTACGCCTCCGATTTCCCTCAATCGCCCAAGCCAAATCTGCGGCACATCTGGGCGCGCAAAACTGGAAGTTATTCTTGCGCGAACCCATAGACGCGACGATGGCACGATATTCGAGGTGGTTTCCTAATCATCGAGCGTGGTCTGGCGGATCTTGCCCTCCTTCATGATCAGATCAATCGAGCTCTCGAAACCGGTCAAAAGAGGGGCGCCGAAGCGTCCCCTCCCGCTGTCAGTCCGCGACCGCGTCAAACTCTTTCGAGGCAGCAGCTATGCCCTGACGGTATTCCATATCCGCCTTGTCCCTTGCTGCATTGAGCTGATCGTAGATAGTCATCATGGAAGCGGCTACCGGACCTTCTGTCATTTCCATCATGTTGTGCAACCAGACCATCTTGGTGAAGATCTTGGCAGGCAGGTTGATGATTTCCGCCAACGTGCGGCCGGTGGAGACGAAGGTCGCCTCGTAGGTGTCGACCAACTCCACAATCACCGCAGCCTTTTGCTCCGCAGCCGTGATCTTGGTGCTGCCGGCGCCCGAGTCCTTCATGGCCTGAACCCGCGTGGCCACTTCTTCCTTCAGTTTCAACGCGGCCAGGACGTTCTGTGAGCTGGCTTCGACGTTCTTGTAGAGGTCCATCCAGAACTCGAAACGCTCATCCGCCTGCTCTTGGGTGTACGGCTCGTGGGGATTCATGAAGAGCTCGAACCCCCGGGTCTGGCTGGCCCCGTCCACAGTCAGTCGGGCCTGGTATTTCCCGGGTTTCGCAATCGGTTGAATGGCCGTGGGCGGGCGGCCCGGAATGGCGCTGGGCAGCGGATAGCGCATGTCCCAGACGAAGCGGTTCAAGCCGGCATCGAAGGAGTCATCGCCCTCTGCCGCGTACTTCAAGGTCAGCGCATCCTTGCCATAGGTGACGATTTCCTTTCCACCTTCGTCCAGGATGGTGATGCTGACGTCATGCACGCCTTCACCGAGCCGGAAATACATCATCGCCCCCAAGGGCTTGGCGTCGCCGGCGTCGACGAATTTGCGTTTCTTCTCGCCGTTGACGACCCCCAGCTCATAATAGGTATGGCCGGGCCGCATGTTCTGCACGAAGTACTTCTTCAAGCCACCCGGGTCGCCGCCGGGAGTGTAATTCAGCCACCAGCAGTAGCCGAATCGGGTATGGTCCGCTATCTCGTACAGATGGAAGGCCTTGGCGGTCGGCTCGGCGCCCAGTTCGCGCAGCGGAGTCACGTCGTCCAGGATCCAGAAGCCGCGGCCGTTGGTCGCTACGACCAGGTCATTGTCCTTGACCGTCATGGCCACCACCGGAACATGTGGCATGTTCAGGCGAACGCTCTGCCAGTGTTGGCCGTCGTCTGAGGACGCGAATATATCGGTCTCCGTGCCGACATAGAGCAGACCCTTGCGAATGGGATCTTCTCGGATGGTGTGAGTGGTTTGACCCTTGGGGAAGGCACCACTGAGGTCGGTCCAGGACTCGCCAAAATCGCTGGTCTTGAACAGGTAGGGCTCGTAGTCGTCGGCGGTATTGAAACGGGAGATGGCGACGTACAGCGTGGCCGCATCATGCGGAGACACCTCGAGCTCCCGGATGTGGGCAAAGTCGGGCAGGTCGGGGATGGTGACATTCTTCCAGGTCTCGCCGCCATCCTTGGTCAGGTGAATCAGGCCGTCGTCCGAGCCGGCCCAGAGCACACCTTCCTGGTGCGGGGATTCCGCCAGCCGGTGAATGGTGCTGTAGATTTCCTGGCCGAAATACTCCGGCAGCCAGGGTGTGCCAGTAATCACCTGCTTGTCTTTCAGGTCACGGGTCAGATCGTCGCTGATGGGCTCCCAGCTCAAGCCCTCGTCCGTCGACTTGAAAACGACGTTGCCCGCCGAGAAGATGGTGTCGTGGTCGTACTTCGAGATCAGGAACGGGGTATCCCACTGGAATCGGTACGGCATGTCCGACGCGTCCAGACCAAATATCGGCTCCGGCCAGATGTTACGCACCTCGTTCTGGCCGGTCTTCAGGTTGTTTCGCGTGAATGCAGCGCCGCCGCCTGTGACTGAGCCGTTGGAGACATTGAATACGATGTTCGGGTCATCCGGGTCGACGAAGATATCGCCGGTCTCGCCATTGCCCACCAATGTTGTATCGTAGCCAGAGATCCCGCCCCAGCGGGACGCGCTGGGTACCTTGTAGGCCAGAATGTCCTGGGCTGTCCCGTACACGTTGTAGGGAAAATCATCGTCGGTCGAAACACGATAGATCTGTGAGGTCTTCTGTGTGTATTGCGTCGACCAGCTCAGCCCGCCGGTCAGCGTTACCTGCACGCCGCCGTCGCAGGTCGCGATCATCCGGTTTGCGTCCCCCGGATCGATCCAGATGTCGTGAAAATCGTCCTTGATGCCGGGCTCGACAACCCAGGTCTCGCCCCCGTCCCTGGAGGAAAAGATCCGATTGTTCGGGCTCCAGAGCTCGTCGGCATTGGACGGGTTGGCGTAAATGTGGCTGTAGTAGAACGGCCGGCCGATGATCTGGAAATAGTCGGATACGAAGGCCCAGGTCTCGCCGAGGTCATTCGATCGGTAGAGCCCGGAACGGATTTCCGAATCGATCAGCGCATACACCCGCTTGCCGTCGGCGCCTGACATGGTGATGCCGATGCGGCCATGCCTGCCCTCCGGAAGGCCCTCGTTACGGGTGATTTCAGTCCAATTGTCACCCCTGTCGGTCGATTTCCACAGGCCGCTTTCCGCGCCACCCGTCTTGGGCCCCCAAGCCTTGCGCTCGAATTCCCAGATCGAGGCAAAGAGCTCGTCCGGGTTGGTGGGATTCATCACCAGGTCGATGGCGCCTGCGGTTTCGCTCTTGAACAAAACCTTTTGCCAGTTCTTGCCACCGTCCGTGGTGCGGTAAACACCCCGCTCAGGGTTGGGACCGAAGGCGTGGCCGCAGGCCGCCACGTAGACAAGATTCGGGTCTGTGGGATGAATCCTGATCTGCGAGATATGGTGTGTGTCTTCGAGGCCCAGGTGGGTCCAGTTCTCGCCACCATCCACGGATTTGTAGACGCCGTCACCCCAACTGACGTTGTTGCGCATCTGCGGCTCACCCATGCCGACATACATGATGTCCGGGTTGGACAGGGAGATCTCCATGGCGCCCACGGAGCTGGTGCCGAACTGACCATCGCCTACGGGAATCCAGGTCTGCCCGGCATCCGGGGTCTTCCACAGACCCCCGGACGCCCCGTGGTAGAACACGTTGTTATCGGTCGGGTGACCCAGCACTACCGAGCCCCTGGTACCAGCCATAGGGCCGATGAAACGCCAGATCATGGCATTGGTATTCGGCGCCTGTTTCTCGGGCGCCGCGACCCTGGGGATTTGCGTCGGGCGTTCCGTCTGTTGGGCCGAGGATACGCTGGGGACGAGGATTGAGAGAATAACCAGGAACATTGATGCGAAATGTGGTCTCATGATAAGCCCTTTCATTTGGTGTCCCGACGCAGTCACCCAATGGTGTCGGGATCACGTAATCTTGTAGCCTTCACGTTAGCTAATCACCAAGCATTATAAGTAATTCCGCCGGAAAACAGTTACCATTTCATGCCATTTCAATCTACACGATCGAGGGACTCTGTCCCGAGCTTCCGACGCCGTTTTGCCTCTTGTGCGGTGATACAGTGGAAGAACCTAAACGATCACGAACCGAGGGGAACGCTGCTTTGCCCATGGACGCCATTCCGCTGATCCGAACTCGATACCTGCAGGCCCTTGCCGCCGCGGCGGAGCAGATGGCGTGCGCTCGTCGCGGTTGCTCACCCAACTCGAAATGCCGGAGAGTGCGACCGAAAGTGCCGATCTCCTCCACCCAGCAGCGCAGTTGTTCACTTTCGCCGCCCTGGCGGCCAAACTCACCGGAAGGGCGGACCTAGCCTGACTTTCTCACCGGTGTCCGGCTGCAAGGCGCAATCCACAACGACCTTCGGCGCTTTCTCGATTCGCTCGCTCGACGTACCGCAAGTATGCCTTCGCTCCCTCATCTTGCGAGATCACCGAATCTCATTGCGTTTTGCGCCTTTCGCTTCGAAAACCGGTGAGAAGGTCGGGCTAGGGCTTGAGGCGGGACGAACCAAGCTGGAGGACCACGGCACGTTCGGAGCCCAGGTCGCCGGATCTCAGACCCTGCACCAGGCGCTCGGCTCCTTTTGCACAGAGGCCCTCAAGGAGTACTCCAAGGCTTATTTCTGGACCGAGGCACGGGGAGAAACCACCTGGTTTTGTCGGGAAAAAATCGACGGGTCGACGAGGTGAGATTGCAGGGGGCCTTGCCAATGTTGGAGGACCCCTGCATTCCGATTGCGGACATCGCCTTTGCCGTAGGCTACTCCCAGCCAGGCCACTTCACCCGAGCCTTCAGGAGATGGGCGGGTGTTTCGCCCTCCGAGTATCGCTCTGACCTCAAGACCTGATGCCTTGAGCCTGCTCCCTGAGAAAGCAACCCGAGACCTGCAGCCCTCTCGCCCCTACTCGTTCAGGCCGTCATCCAGCCAATACTTGGTGCCGGCGAGGTCGGCGTTGAGCATCAGGCCCTTCTCGGTGATCTGATAGATCGCGAGGCCATTGATGAAGTTGGTCTTGACCTCGGCGGCGTTCTTGCCGGCCGATGCGGTGGCGCCGGCGTCCGCCTGCCAGCCCTTCTCAATGAAATTGGTCAGGGTCGTCGTGTCCTGGAAGAAAAACACCACCTGGTATTTGTTGACACCAAGGCCGAAACCGATCCCGCCGGTTCCCATTTTCATGTAGGCACGCTTGCCACTCTTCTTGGCGACCGCAACACCCCTGCCGCCGCCGCCCGAGATGCCGAAGGCTACCTTGGTATTGTCGAAGACCGCCCAACCTACCGCCTGGTCGAACAGGCTCTTCGCGTTGGCATTCTCTGCGAAAAGACTGTCAAGCGTCTCCTGTGCGACCTCGTTGATCTTTGCGCGCTTGGAATCATCCTTGAGCTCGCCTGAGGTCTTCTCCTCGGCGAACACCGTTCCCGGAACGGCAAGCGCCAGTGCCAGGACACACATGGTCAGGATTGCAGCTGTTCTTTTCATGATTATTCTCCTTTTCCTTTCACTGGTCAATATTCGGGCCACGAACGACGGGTTCGTGCCCAGGTCCAATCGACGGGTTTCCTCTCTTGTCTCTCACATTGTAACCGAAAAAGCAACCTCCAGACCGTCAGATGACCGTCCTCAGACTGTGCGGATCAGGCATTGGAGTTGATCAAAGAACGCCTCAGGGGCCTCAAAATCGAAGAGGCCCGGCGATTCAAGGGAACGACGCCAAAGGCCGGCTGCCGTCAGGACCAAATCGAACGGTTATTGGATGAGCCCAACCGCAGCTGCCACAGGGCCACAGCGCAGGCTACGGCAGCGTTCAGTGATGACTTGGTGCCACCCATTGGCTGACCCTTGTCAAAACGGGGTGGGCCGAGGACTTACCGAGCTTCAATGTCGGTTTCGAAGTAGGTCCGGTCGTACCGCTTCATTCCGTAGAGCACCGGAATCCGGCCGTCCTGGAGAGGTGGCGCACTGAACGACCACACCAGTTCGCCGTCGGCTGTGAACTCAAGAGCTCTCGCCTGCATGGAGTCCGTTATCAGCGTATTGCCGTTGGGTTGACGTTCGCACGCACCGTAAATACGCGAACGTAACGGGTCGCCGTCGATGCCCCCGCAGCCCCAGATTCTTTTCCGACTGAGCGGGTCGATCTCGATCACAGTCGAACGATCCAAACCGTTGTCAAACAGGAGAATCGTGCCACGTGGTAAGAGTCGCGCACTGTGCTGGAAGGTGATGTTCGAAGGCCCCCACGCCCACAGCACCTCGTTTGCCTGGAGATCGGCTATCACGATCGTGCTGATGTTGCGCAGCGAAAGGAGAATGTTGCCCTTGGCAAAGAGCCTGGGGTCAAGGTGTGCCAGGGCGCCGTCGAAGACCTGGATCGAGTTCGTGTGAAGAAGGTCGACAGGGTATTCAATATTCAGGTGATCCGCCGCGGGAAGCAGGAAAGCAAACGACGACTTCAGCACAAGCTCGACAATCGAGTACTCCTCCTTGACCCTCCCATCCAGGTCGAGCACCGTCACCAAGTCTTCAACAACGGTGAGGCCGTCGTGGATTTCTGGGATCTTCTCCAACCGATGTGAAAGCAGGTAGATCTCGTCATCGCCGGTGATCCAGAAATCATGGTGAGCTCCGTTGCGGAGAATCCAGTCCGGGTTTGAGTCCCGGTCGAGCTTGACCAACCCAAGATAATCGAAGACCGCAAGCAGGGTCAGATCAGGGAGAACGGTCGCGGATCGCAGACCGACAAACTGTTGGCGCTGGGCGAGCGGCGAGTCCCACCACACCTGCTCTCTGGGTAGCGACCACTGGTGTACAACCGTTCCCTCTTCGTCGATGAGCAGACTGATATCAGCGTGACCCGTCGTAAACAAGCTGAGGCCGGCCTGCATCTGAGTGCCGTCATGAACCGTCGCGCCCTGCCTGTGACGGGTTTTGACGTCGCTGATTCCGACGTATCCAAGGGCCCGCAGGAGGTCGATCGATGAGGGTCGTTTGAGAGAGACACCCCCGGATGCCGACCGATCAAAAAAGGCCTCCGGCTCATGCGATCGAACCTGTCGCGCCACCCAGGTCACCAGGGAGTGCGGAAAGATATAGTACCGGCTGTATGCCACACCCCATGAGAACGAAACACCGATCAGCACCACGATGAGCAACCAGAAAAAAAGCCGCTTCACTGTCCTCCTCGATTTCGGCGTCGAAGTGAGGCCGATTCGGTATCATTGAACCCGACTCTAGCACAGGCCTCTGGAGCTCCGATGGCGTGCCGAAGCCGATCGACGGTCGAGCCCCATCCCGGTCAAAAAAGAGGCTGGGAAAATCCCCTCCTTGCCGAGACCCGAACTCTTGACACCGCCGAAGGGCATGGAATCCAGCCGGTAGTCGGTCGCCTGCTCGACTTCTAACACCCAACCCAGAATCGCTCAGATGAGGTTATTGAAATTCCCGAGGACAGGCGGGAACGATGTCAGTACGCGAGAAATCATCGCCCTTGAAGAGCAGAGGCTCACCGAAGATCCAGGACAAGGCGTAAGAAAAACAGTCTCCAAAATTGAGCTGTGCCGGATGTCGCCCCTTGCCGTACGTAGAGAAAGCCGCGCGCGCCGCTTTAGCCTGTTTCGTATCGACTGATACGAGTTCGATACCTGCAAACTCAATGAACCGGTCCAAATCCTGAAGGCCCGCGGCGCCGAAACGAGACTCAATGACGATAGATGTCTCGACGTAGGTTGCTGTAGACAACCTGACCGTTGCAGCAGCTTCGATAGCTTCGTTAAACCGGCGTCGTTCCTCCTCGTCTTGAAGGATCGCCAATATCGCTGAGGTATCAATGATCATGGGCCGGGAACCCCGAACTCGTCATATCCGATGATCTCGTCAGCATCTCGCACATCCAAGACCGGTAGGTCGGCGCAGTGCAGGGCGATTCTGTCGAGTTCATCCGCAAGGCGCTGCCCGCGTCCCTCACGCCGAAGCCTCTCAAGTCGTTCTTCGACAGCCCGGGTAACGGCTTCAGTCTTGCTCTCACCGGTCAGGGCAGCGAGTTCCTTTACCAGATATTCGGTTTCGGGTCTTCTAATGTTCAGTGCCATGACCTTGACTCCTTCGAACAAGCGTTTCTTTACGTCCCCTACCCTGTGTAGATTGTAACATACAACGTCGATCCGAACCCTCAAACTGGGCGCTACGCTCATCGCGTTCGATAGGACGCGATGGCGTGAACTCTCGGCGAGCGCATCACATCGGTGCCAGGAGAAACAAAGTTAACAAAGCGGCTTCTGGCGCGAAGATGTATCCGGTATATGGAACTAGTGTTCTTCAAACCCGGCCT
>DAOWGJ010000283.1 GCA_030637505.1 Holophagae bacterium | reverse complement strand
TCCATCGTCGCCGGAGTGGGTGATCCGTTCACTGTTGGACAATGTCCACTCAGGTGCGAGATCCGGGTCGTCTAGATTGGGGTTGATGAGCAGATTGGTCCGCTCCATCAGCAGGGTGAAGGCGAAGTCGTCGCCGCCGACGCCGTCGGCGTCTCCGTCCAGGGGGTTGTGGTTGAGGTCTTCCAACCCTCCGGCAGAGCAAGCGAAGATGCGGTACCAGCCCATCGGGAGGGAAGTCCCATCGTCGACCGCAAGGGCCGCGGTGGTCGTGGACGAGTTATAGACGGCGCCCTGGACGGCCAGCGCGACGTCATCGCCGCCGACGCCGCCGCAGGTTTCGGTCTGGAAAAGGCCGTCCGGGCCGGCGAAGACCAATAGGTAATTGGCCGGATTGGTCACATCGTGGGGGTCTGTGTCATCGACCGGGTCGAACATCTGTTTCGAGAAGGTCAAAAGGAACTGCGTGATGCCGTGGGCCTCAGAGTCGCCGAGAGTCGTTTTGGCGGCCGAGGGCGCCGACACGGTCGAGATGTCGATGACCTTGGGAGGAATGGTGTCGTTGATGATCTCGTACGGTCCTTCAGTGGCCGGGGTGCTCCAGTTTCCCGCGTTGTCCACAGCGCAGATGTGGAAATACCACAGACCGGCCTTGAGTTCGATACTGGTGGCGGTTCCCGTTCCCACAAGAACATCGACTTCAAGGTTGCATTGCCCAACGGGGTTTTCATTAAAAGTGTAGGAATAGCCCAAGACTCCGCTGGGGGTTGTCCCGGGATCAACTGGGGGGTCACTCCACCACATCTGAATAGTATCGTCGAAATCTGGCACTCCGATGACGTGAGAACTCGCGGTGATCAGAACATCCTCGGGCGCCACCGTATCGATCCAGTAGGGTCCGACGTGTTGGGACGGTGAGCAGTTTTCGGAGTGGTCACAGGTCCGCAGGTGGAAATAGTGCTCGACGCCATCGATCAGGCCGGCGCTGGAGGTCGAATGGGGGTCGAGAGTGTGGGCGAGGTCCAGCGTATCGTCCGCATCGGTTGCGTTTGAGGTGTCGAAGAGGAAGGAGTAGCCTGCAACGCCTGACCCGCTGGGATCATCGACGGCGCCGCTCCACTCCATGCCGATGATCGGCGCATTGGACCACTGAGAAATGAGATGGGTAGTACTGGCGAGGCCCGGATTGGTCGGGGCCGAAAGGTCCCGCCTGAAGACCGCCACCGCGTTATCGCTGTAGCCGGTGACATAGACGTTGCCGTCACCGGGACTGACGGCCAACGAGATCGGCCTGAACAGGCCGTCCACGCCACCGACGCCGTCGTTCTTGACCTCGATGTATTCGAGTGAGCCGTAGGAGGGGCCCAGGTCGTCCGTGTCACGCCCGAAGACAGTGACGGCATCGCTGAGGAAGCCGCATGAATAAACGTACCGGTCGTCTTCACTGATGGTGACGCCGGCTGCTCCGAGGAGCCCGTCTACGCCGCCGACTCCGTGAATGACGACGTCCGCCCATTCGAGGAGGCCGGAGGCGTCTCTCGAAAAGACTGCAATCGCATTGTCGCTCTGTCCTGCGACGTACAGGTGGTCGCCATCGGCCGTAATGGCCAGGGCGGTAGCCCCGTCCAATCCGTCGACTCCCGCGGCGCCGTCCGTCTCAACTTCAAGGAACGAGAGCCGTCCGAGGGTGCCGGAACCTGGATCGGTGTCGCGCTCGAACACGGCGACCGCGCTGTCACCTTGGCTCGCGACGTAGACGTTGGCTCCGTCGCCGGAGACGACGACATCGGAAGCCAGGTGAAGGCCGTCGACCATGTCGCCGAGGTCCGAGGGATCGTCCACACCGTCAGTCTCTACCTCGACAAAGCTGAGGCTGCCGTCAGCCGGGTCCCGGTCGAAGACCGCAACAGTCCCCGAATTGTAGGATGCGACGTAGAGGTGCTGTCCGTCGGGGTGAGACGGACTCAAGGCCAATGCTGTGGGTCCGTCGAGACCGGTCACAGTGTCTCCCGGGTCCCCGAGGTCGTTCTCGTCGTTGATCTCGACCTCCACGAGGGCCAGCAAACCATCGGCCGGATCGCGGGAGAAAACGGTGATGGCGTCATCGCCAAAGGCGGCAACGTAGACATTGAGGCCATCGTCGCTGACGATGACGTCGGCCGGGCCGCCGAGACCGGTGAAGGTCAAAACCGCTCGACCGATGAAATCGTCGGCGGTGTAGGCGTATACAAAATTCAAGGCGCCGGTCACGGCGTCTCGATCAAACACAGCCAGGGCGTTGTCTGCACTTCCTGTGACATAGAGGTGGAGGCCGTCCGGACTGACTGCGGAGGCGTAGGCCCCTGCCAAACCGTCGACCGTAGAGACGCCGTCGACCTGAGCCTCGAGCCACATCAGAAATTGTGCGGCATCGACGATGATGCCCTGGCCCTCGCCGTCGAGGATCGAGCTGTTGACCGGATTCGAGAGGGTGACGAAGAAGGTCTCGTCCTCTTCATTGAGTGTGTCGGCGAGTATCTCGACCTCGACGGTCGTCTCCAACGATCCGACGGGAATCGTGCCCGTGCCCGAGGTCGACAGATAGTCCAGCCCAGCGTCCGCAGTCCCCTCCAAGGTCGTGTAGTCAAACGAAACGTCCTGATCCCAAACCCTGGAGATGCTGACGCGGAAGAAGGCGCTGACCGTCCCGGTCAGGGGTTCGGTGATGGTGACGTTGTTGATCGACAGCAGGGGTGGCGTATCGTCGTCAACGATCGTGCCTCGACCCTGGGGATCGAGCAGAACGGCGTTGGACGGGTTGAGCAGATCGACGAAGAAGCTCTCATCGGCCTCCATCTCGATTTCGCCGCAGGCGAGGATTGTAATAGTCGCCTGTTCGTCGCCGGGAGCGATCATCACCATGCCGGAATCAGCGATGTAGTCGACGCCGGCGCCGCAGGCCCCGCCGCCGATTGCGCTTCCGTCGCCGGTCAGCCAGTCGGCCGTAACCTCATCCTCGGTGAGAGGGGAGAGAGTCACGGTAAACATCAACGCAACGGTTCCGGCCTCACCTTCCTGGACCGAGACGTCGTCGATGGTCAAAGAGGGTGTCGCCTCGACGTTTTCGGGGTCGACGTCCATCTTCTGAACGGTACCTCGTTCGCCTACCAGAACTTCGCCGGCAATCTCACCGTCGATCAAGATCGAGCCCCCGTCGCCCGTCCGTGCAGTTCCTGGGGACCGATCTCCAACGGCATCCAGAGGAACACGGAGGACGTAGAGATCACCTATCTCGGGATCGGAACCCATAGCGTAGCGAGCCACCGGGGCGGCTCCTCCGTCGAGAACCAGGCTCACCAGGCTCCCTTCGGCCAGGGCCTCACCGAATAGACTGGCGGAGCCGTAGATGATGTGGTCGGGCTCGGAGAGCTCGGCCGGGGTGCTCCCCGCCGCCAGCACGAGCAAAAGGCATGCAAATGCGGCAAACATCGATTGTCTGTGGGATTTCACGGCTTCCCCCTTGATCTTTTTCATTTTCCTAGTTCCCCGAATATGCGTAGGTTTGGAAGAACAACTTGACATCACTGACACCATTTCCGTCTCGTTCGCCGCCGCCACCGGGGATCTCCTGACCTTCGATGAAGGCTTCCATGCCCTCTTCCGGATCGTAGAGCAGGGTGCCCCCGGGGATGATTAACAGCCATTGGGTGTTCCACACCGAACGGCCGATCAAGCGGCTGTCACTGATAATTTCTGAATCGTCGAAGGGCTCGGAGAAGTGGTGAGCCCGGAAACTGGAGAAACGTCTGATTTCACCGAAGGGCCCGCTGAGCATGTCCTCCAGCGGCAGCCAGCCCTCGTCATCGAGGTCGCCGGCGCCGATCGGGAAAGGCACCGGAAGGACCTGATCAACGACCGTCCACTCTCGGGTCTTGAAGTCGTCGGCCGAAGGCGAGCGAAGGATGTCGGCCCCGACCGGGATCAGGTAGACCCTCGGTGTGTTGGACAGCGGTAATTCGGCGTAATCCTCAAACCACGTGCCGACGCCGCGGACGCGGGTCGCGAAGTGGGTCGGATCGTAAGCACTGTCGCCCGGTCCCAGCGGCCAGCCGAAGAAGTTGAGGCCAAAGGTCACCGTAGTCGACAACGGGATCACCAGGCCCGGTTGCGGGCCGGCGTTCTCAGGAGCGAAGGGGCGGCAGAAGCGCCTGAAGTCCTTGACGGTCCAAAGGTCGTCGACCCGGTGCTGCCTGAGAACTTCCCGCCAGGCCTCGTCACTGTTTTCGTCGTCTGGAATTCGGAAGAATTCTCGCCGGAGGGAGAAACGGTTGGTTTCCGTTTGCGGGTTATTGAAGCCCATCTGACCCTTGAGTACGGCGAAATTTTGGTCCATTCTACCGAGGGAGTCGGCGAGGCCCGGGGAGCCCGGAACCGGTTCGTGATTGAGAATCTGTCCGATGGACCGTTCCCGGACGATGTCGGTCAGAAACTCCTGACCGGCCGCTGTGTCCGTATTCAGCAGATTGGTTTCATAGTCATAGGCAGTCGCCGCAAGGTAAGCGTATCGTGCCGCCATGTCGAAGGTCGACCGGTATTTGGAAAGGGCATCGTTGCGGAAAATCCGGAAAGCCATATCCTCGTATCGGTATTCCTGGACGGCGGCCGCCGTGTTCCGCCTTGTTGCGAAAAGGCTGCCCAGCGTCCGCTGGCCCTCGGCCAGGGCCTGGAAGTACTGGTTCTGGGCTTGTTTGCCCTTCTCCGCCAGGGAGTAGACCTCGGCTCGCAGTACTGGTTCTTCTCGCCACATGTGGTCCAGGTCACCCTTCATGTTGAACATCTCCAGGCGATAACCCTGCACCTCGACTTCGATCGACGCCTGCTGACCGATGTCCTCCTTGGCCGCCTGCATTGCACTGACCGCGACTTCTGCAATGTCGACAACGACGTCGAAGACGAAGCTGCCAACTTTGTCGGCCGTCGCGAGCGTGCACGAAACCGGGGCAAGAATGTCGCCGCCTCCGGCCAGGCCGACGATGATGCTGTCCGGGACGCATTCTTCGGCTGCCTTAAACGACTTGCTCAATCCGTCTTTGACCCGTTTGCCAAGGACGATCGCTCCCTTGACGACCTCGATGGCCGCCGTCAGGCCAACGGACTCTTGACGAGCGTTGTTGTTAATCTTGATCTGATCCTCGCGAATATTGAAGGTCACGGCCATCGTGTCGACCAGGTCCTTGATATCCAGGGAGTGGTTGTTGTATTTGCGAAGCCCCTTCTGGAGCGCGATTTCGGCCTGCAGAATATTGATGATGGCATCCTGCAGTTTGCCGGTGGCCCTGCGACTGTTCCAGGTCTCCTTCTTTGGAAAGGAGATGCCGGCGTCCAGTGATTTCCAGACCGGGTATTCGACGTCGAGGGTCAGGTCCCCGGGATCGCCGAGGTTGCAGCCGGTGCCGAGGGCGTTGCCTCCGCAGTCGAGTGCCACATTTTCACCGACCATATCGAAGAATCCAATACCGGCCGGCATCGGGTTATAGACTGCGTTGATGATCTTGGTCGGCTGCACCGGTTCCATGCCGGAATTGGGGTCGTCGACGTTGATGTCCAACGCGGTGCCCTCGAGCAACGGTGGGTCAACATACATGTAATGATAAAGATCCGGTCCATCGTAATCGGCCGGGTAGAGGTCGTCCCCGTTATAGGGGTAGCCGAAGATCTCGATCAGTTTGTTCTTGAAGCTTGTCTCATACGACCGTCCGTTTGCGGTCATGTCCTCGATCGTATCCTGGTTGAAGCGCAGCATTTTGTTGAGTTGGTTTGCGAAATCCCATACCGAAACGACATTGTCCATGGCGTCGATCGCACGTTCGTAGACCTGCTCAAAGTGGGTGATGCCATCGTCGACCTGGGTGGGGTCGATGTCGAAAGGTACGACGCCCTTGGCCAGGCCCAGTGGGTTCAGGCCGCGATCCGCTCCGTCGATTTTGGCTTGGATGTCCTGGTAGGCCGTGATGATTTCCGGCAAATCATCGTTGTGTGCGCGATCGATACGCTGAATGCCGACGTGGTCCGGGTTGGGGTCTTCCGACGGCAGAACGGCGTTAACGACGACCCAGTCGAGGTAGGCGCCCATGCCGGCCCGTTTGCCCCATTCGGCCAATCCCCAGGCCCTTTCGCTGTCGGTATCCTTGTAACCCTGCCATTGCCCCTCCGGGTTCTCGACATAGGCCGACCGGTATGTCAGGTCCACCAGATCGGCGCCGACTCGGGCCTTGACTGCGGCAGCCTTGGCGAATTTACGCTCGTCGAAGAAATCCACCTGAATTGGGACTCCAGCGACCAGGACCGCCTCGGGCCTCGGATTCCAGCTATAGAAGGGATGGCGCAGGAGGTCGTAGTACTTCTTGGTGGCTGTCAGGAGATGTCCCCAAGCGTCGCCGTGTCCCATAGGGTAGAGCAGCTTGGCGTCTTTCTCGTCGATCAGGCCGTCAAGAAAGATGTCCGAGATATTGTAGGAGAGGGCGTAGGCGATCTCGCCGTTTCCCGAAGTGAAGTTCCAGAAAAAACGGTTGTAGACCGGTCGCGCTGCTACCGGCCCCTGCGAATCGTCGCGACCGCGCAAAAGGACCAGCTCCTCCTCGAGCAGTGAAGCCGTTTGGTTTTCGAAGTTGAAAATCGTCGGCGCCAGCGATCCCAGGTCGTAAGTTGGGTTTGTTGTGCTGATGCCCACCATTGGGTCGAGGGCGTCGGCGTAAGCCTCGTTACCCAACAGAGTATAAAAATCGACGATGCGTGAGGCGACATTGAGAATGGCCGCGTTGGCCGGCTCGTAGTCGACCGGAGGCGTCGAGTTGACCGAGAGGTTCATCGCCCGTCGAAGCACCGTCTCGTAAGCCTCGATCAGCCCGATCTCGTTGAGGTTGCCGGCGTCGGAGCTGAAGGCGATGTCGCCTTCGTACCTTTCACCCAGCTGCATCAACATGCTGGCGTAGGTGTTGGTCGGCGCTTGGTGGAACTGCCGGACGCGGGTCTCGAAGGGGTTGAGGCCCCGTACGACCCGCTTGACCCAGCCTTCTGCCAATTGTGCGCGCGGTTCGAGAGGCGTGCTGCCGGGCTGTCCGGCCCAGACACTCCAGTCGCTCTGGTTATTGCAGGCGGGCAGACCCCGATAACGTGTGACGAACCAGTTGTCCGACAGGGCCAGGATGTTGGCGCCGCCGATGGTTACTTCGTTGGCCCCGAAGGGATCGTCGACCGGGAATTTGAACCAGCCGTGCATCTGGCCGCCCTCGGGATCGGGCAGCGGTGTCGGTGGTGTACCGTCTTCGTCCGGGTGGAAGTACCACTCGAACTCGATGTCGTCAGCCTGTCCGGCAAAGTCCCCGCTGTGACGCAGGGTCAGCAGTTCGTCGAAGACGTTGTCGGATTGGATGACCTTGATCTCACCGATGTAGGTACTGAGCAATTCGGGTGGTTCGACATCTTCGGGAAAGCGGAGGCACTCGACCTTGATGATGTTGAGGCTGACCGGCGCCGGCGCCAGTGAGGCATCATCGTTGAAGACGAGGGTGACGTAGCCGGTGTCCTGAGCGAAGCCCGCGGTCAGGCCATGGCCCTGGCCGACACCTTCAACGGCTTCGGCAACGCCGTCAGAGTTTGAGTCCTGGAAACCGATCAGGAGTTCCTGGTCCATGACACCGTCGGGAACGCCGCAGATCGGGTAGCAGATACTGAAGGTCCAGCCGAAGAAGCTGTAGTCGGTGCAATCGACCGTGCACGAATCGGTTCTCGCCAGATCCAATTGAAGCGGGTTGCGGCTGAGATGGTACATCTTGTTGATACAGGCATCCCAGTTGGAGTTGCCGCTGATGTCCTTGAGCAGATCCCTCTCCGTCTGGGTCATGACGTTGAGCAGAAGCAGCGCTTCGCCGGCGCCGGAGTCGTCAAAGGAACCCTTGAACTTCAGCTGGTTGTTCAGGGGATCGTAGGCCAGACGGCTGCGCAGGACAAAGGGAAGATTGATCGTGCCGTCGACCGACCCCAGAATCTCCTGTTGTCCCAATGGGTTGGTCCGGTTCGCGATATCGGACGGCAAGCCCCCAAGACCGTAGCAGATATCGGGTTCTTCAGGTGTTGGCGGGTCGGCAGGATCAAAGAAAAGGGCGCGTTGACTGAGAGGGTTGATCAGGCGGACCAGGCGTTTTTCGGGGTCGAAAATTCCGCCGGCAAGAGTCTCTTCGTAGAGTTGGTCGAAGACCACGCGGACCGCTTCCTGGTTGAAGATCTCGGGCAGACCTCTCTTGGGTTTGAGGAGGGTCTCACCAACCAAGAGTTTCGGAACGTCGGTCGGCCAGGTGATGCTGAAGAAGACGTAGATCGGATCGTCCGAGTTGGCCGAACCGCCTTCGGCTTCGGGCAGTCGTGCCAGCCATGGCACGCACTGGCCAAGGGGCACGTCCATGACGTCGTTGTTGTCCAGATCGTATGAGAAGGTCGGTTGCAGGGGGTAGTGGAACTGGATTGCGCCGACACCGGCCGATTTCGACCAGAGTTGATTGGAGTAGTCGCGGAAGAAGGGGGCCGGCGGTTGAGGATCGCCCTCTTGCTCACCGAGGATCGTGGTCTCGGCACAGCCGGGGAGGAGCCGCATGGGGTAGGGGGGTGACACCGTGGTCCCCGCCGTGCCCGTGAATTGAAAATCCTCAAAACCGGCGCCCGTCCCCAAGACGTGGAAGATCCTGAAACGCCAGTCCAGCGTCTCCGGATCGCGATACTTGAGAAGGGTGTAGGGGTCCGATGCGGCCGACAGATCGTCGGCGAGGTTGGCGCCGAAGTCCGCCCGCAGGGCGAACAGGGCCTCCATGCCGGTTCCGGTGTTCGATGGCGCGAAGAGCGCGTGCTCGTCGTTGGGATTGAATCCGGCCAGATTGGGGTCCGGCTGGTTATAGAGCTGTTTGGACGGGTAGACCAGTGGATCCAACGGGTCCTGGCCCAGGACCTCTGCGCCCTGTTGGCTGGCGACGATGATCTTCTCTGGGTTGGCCGGCCATGCGCAGTCATAATGGACCGGTTTGACACCCCAGAAGACGTTCTTGAAGTTCTTGCGGTACCACACCGTCACCATGTGCTTGTTGGAGTCCTGGGGCCGGAAGGGACTGACTCGGTTGACCGGGATGATCGGGCCGGTTCTGGCGTCACGGTCGTGGATTAGAGGATCGAAGAAAGCCAGATCATTGAGCACAAAGCCCGAACGTCCGATCTCTTCATGGGCGACGTCAGTGATTTCGGTGCCGATGATCCACGGTTTGTCACCCTGGAAATCAGGCGCCAATTCGTAGTTGTAGCTCCGAACGACCTCGGTTGCAATCTCGCCGGTGCCGTCTTCGGTGTAGAGAACAACGGAAAACCCCGGGCGAGGAGCGCGGAAAATATTGCTCTGGTCGACTTCCGCCAGGCTGGAATCTGCGGTTGGATTGGCCAGTGTCAGGAAAGTGTAGCCGCCGACGGAAGGTACCAGCTCGACCGGTGAGCCGGCAATGTGGACCTGGTAGCAGCTGCCGTCGTCTTGGGGCTGGCAGCTTCTCTGCGGCCAGATGATGCTGCCGACCTGCGGGATGCGGTCCTGATTGATCGGGTCTGAAACGACGTGCCACCGGATTTCGATCTGGCCGATCGGCTGGAGGGCGTGAAGTTTTCCCTCGTGGCCGGTGACGCCGTCGTGGAGCCACAAGAAGTAACCCTGTGAGATGGCATCGACAAGCTGTCCCTGGATATAGAACTCCGGAAGTGAGGTCGGGTCGAAAACATAAGCGCCGTCGGGTGGAGTAACCTGGTCCCCCGCCAGCCAACCCTCAAGGTTGGACCACTCTTCGCTGACCAGATTAGCGACGAAGGCGTCGCCGGCTCCGTTCGATTGCAGACACTGCTCCGGTGAGGCCCCGCAGTCGTCGGTTCCGAACGCAGCCTGTCCCTCAAAGGACCCGGCGACGAAGAGGTCGGCAACCTGGGGGTTGCCTTCAACGGTGATAATCTCACCGCTGGTGTCGATTGCCAGTCCGGTATCGTTGCCTGTGCCGCCCGCACTCTTGGCCCACTGCCAGAACAGACCGCTGTCCAACTTGGCGGCAAAGACATCGGTGCCGCCTGCGGACTCCAGGCTGGTCGAGCCGAAAGTTTTGGTGCCGCTGTACGAGCCGGTGAGGTAGACGCTGTGGTCGTCGTCGAGCGTGATGCCGTGCCCGACGCCGCCGTTTGCGCCGGCGGCAGCAAGCCAATCGGGGCCCGTTCCAGTCGGACGGAACTTGGCCGCCGCGGCGCCCGCAGTGCTGATCGTGATGCCGGCTTCGAGCGTGGTTGCTGCCGTCGTCGTTCCTGCCATCACGACGTCGCCGCTGTCATCAAGAATCATATCGGAAAAACTGATGGTTGTCGGTTCCTGTTCAATCCAATCCCAGGTTGGAGGGCTGGCCCCAGGGTCGGGGTTCAGGGTGTTTCCAAGCCTGGCGACGTGGGTATAAGCGACTGATTCCAGGTTGGTTTGAAAAATCGTACCGCTGCCGTTGTAAATCCTGACATCGTCAATCCACCAGCCGTTGCGGGACACGGAGGAATCGGTCACAAACCGCCATCGAATTTTGACGTTTGCGTTGACCCCCCACCAGGCCGAGGAGATCCGGGTTCGGATCCACCCTCCGGACGAACCCATCCACGCCTCGCGGTTTGGGAGGGGATTGGAACAACAGGTGCTCAGTCTGCCGGTGTAATTGCCCTCAATAATCGAAAAACTCGGGATCTCAAACCATGTCCCGGCGTGCCAGACCTCGAACACGCCACCGTCGTAGTTGTTTTCTGTATCGAAATAGTGCCAGAACTCGACGGTTGGCAAGCCTAATGCAGCGGGATTGAACTCGTAGTTCAGGGTCAGGGCGCGATCGGTGACCGATCCCGGTTCGTTGACGTGGAATGAAGTATTTGAGGAATGGAAGCGGCCATTGGTCAGATTCCATCCTGACGCAGGTGTGAATGCGTCGGCTCCGGAAAGGGAGGCGGAACCGGAAACAAAGACCTTGCCCTGGGGGTTGACCGCCAGAGTATCCACCTGATCATCTCCCAGAGAACCGTTTTCAAAGTCCTTGACCCACATCCAGTTTCCGTCGGTGTCGAGTCGAGCGACGAAGCTGTCGTAGAGAGTTGATGCCGCGGAGCAGTTGCCATGGTCGAGCGGACCAACCTCGAGGCCGTCAAAATCGTCGTAAAGGCCGAAGTCGCAGATGAACCTGCCGCCGACGAATACCGATGCCGGCACCGGTGGTACGGCTGCGTCGTTGCCGGGATGGAAATCGATGGCATTACTCTCGTCGGCGTACCGTCCGCCGCCTCTCCGTGCCCAGTCCCAATTTCCTCCGGTCTCCAGCTTGGCCACGAAGATGTCGGAGTAGGCATCATCGGCGTCCAGTGATATGGTCCCGCCTCCCCCTCCAAATCCGGCGGACGAGAAATGGATCGTGCCGTGGAAAAAACCGGTGACGTAGACGTTTTCGGCGTCGTCCAAAACAATTCCGGTGACCTCATCGACACTGGGGCCACCGGCAGTCGCTGCCCATTCGACCAGTCCGGCATCCGAGTATTTGACGATGTACACATCGACAGATCCTTCGGAATTCAGTTCCTCATCGCCGAAATAGGCGACGCCCCTGAAGGACCCTACCTCGTAGACGGCGCCTGAAGGCGCCACAATCACCTGAGAGGCGTCGTCGTCCTGCGTGCCGCCGCTGCCGACCGGCCAACCGGCCGATGCCGCCGTGGTCATGCCAAGGCTTATCAGGATCATAAGACCGAGTCGACAATATCTATTGAGATGTCGCATGGTTGCGCTCCCGCCCTGTGTCAGAGTGTTCCTGACCATCATCCACCCCTATTGATTCAGCTCCGGAACGCCGGCAACTCTACGCAAACGGAAGGTGCCGCCGACGAAAATCGTGTTTCGGTGGAGACCCGAGATCTCCTCGAAATAACTTCCTCCAAGCAGAGAGTCACCCCACTCGGGGTCGTTTTCTTCTCTGGGATCGGTGTCCGAGAAAACGAACTGGATGCGGCGGGTGACCTCATAGGCCTCCTGCCGCGGATTGAGAAATTCTTCGTCCAGGTTGTTGTGGTCCGGATGAAATCCATGTTTATAGGGATTGGTCGGAAAGTCGGCATCCATGGCCAGTGTTGCCTCCACCGTTCCGGTCGTGCCGACCTCACCATCCATCTCCAAATACTCCCCAGGGAAGTCGTAGGCGATCGAACTGATCCTGATGCCGATAGGGATGCCATCTCGCATGGCGACTCCGGTGAAGTTGGGGATCAAGTCCTCGTTGGTCAGGAGGACCGCCCGGCCTGGCGTATCGACGATCAGGAAATCGGGATTTTCGGGATCGGGCACCATCGTGCCTTCCTCCCACATTTCGATCACCTCGGCGAGCAGACGGGCAGTTCCGGTGGAGTCGACGTGGATCAGAACCTTGAGGGGAAAGAGCTTGCCGGTGTCTTCCGGGGTCGTGCCCCCTAACTGGGCTTCGCTGACGCCGTTGACAAGAACAGTGCCTTGCCAGAGTCCAGCGAAATTGGTGATGCTGCCGGCCTTGGCCGCCTTGCCGGGTGCCGGGGCTTGTGGGTGGACTCTTTTGGCGTCAACCGGAACCAGCCGGCGTGCCCCGAGACCGTTGGTGACCTCCAGGATGCCTCCGACCTCGTCCGCGGTGAATTCGGCGCGCCTGACGCCGAATTTGAGCAGGAGCTCCCTGCCGGCAGGCGCCGGGACGGCATAGGTCGAGGGCAGGGAGGCCCAGGTCTCCCGTCCGGTGTCCTCATCTTCGACTTGCATCGAAAGGGGCGCCGGGGTCTGGGATGCCAACTGGCGAAGAGTGATGTCGACATCGACGACCGTTCGGTTGCGGACCACCAGAATCTGGCCGTTCAGCGACGCGGCGAAATCCAACCGGTCGCCCCATTCAACGCTGACCTCCATCGGACCGTCGAAATCAGTGGTCCCGTCACAGTAGACCCAGTAGGCCTCGCCGGGCGTGATGGTGTTGGAGTAGGGCTGTTCCACCAGGGTCCAGACGCCGCCATTCTCAAGGCGATAAATTGGTTGGCCCTCAAGGGCGCTACGGTCGGCGAAGTAGGACCCGAAGGTCGGGGGTCGCCCTGGATCAACATGGAAGCCCACC
>DAOWGJ010000214.1 GCA_030637505.1 Holophagae bacterium | reverse complement strand
TGTAGGCGGGTCCTTCAGGGCCCGCAGTCAGCCTCGTTTTGATGCAATTCGCTGCCAACCTGAACGAACTAATAGGTATTGTGCAGCCCAATCGAATGCGCGGAGTTCACGGTTTCTTCTTCGAGGGCTCGGGCCCGGGGATCACCGACAGCGTGCATTCCAGTTTCAGAACACCAGCAGAACCAGAATTCCGAGCGGGATGCAGTACCAGGCGAAGCGATCGAACAACTCCGAGCTGACCAAACGAATGACCAGGCGCAGGGCGATGTAGCCGGTGACCGCCGCGGCCATGCCGCCGATCAAGACAGCGAGCCAGAATTCGGCGCCCCCGGCGGCCAGAGCATCCCGCTCCGAAATCAGCTCAACCAGGGTCGCACCGGCGATTGCAGGAACGCTGAGAAGAAACGAGAACCGTGCCGCCCACTGGCGATCGAGGCCTGAACCCAATCCCGCGGCGATGGTCGAGCCGGACCGCGAGATTCCGGGAAAGACCGCCAAGCCTTGAATCAGCCCGACCAGCGCAGCGTGCTTCCATGTCGTTGACTTCTCGACAACAACTCCGCCTTTCAAGAAACGGGTCGAAAACACGACGGCGCCTGTGATGATCAATGCAATTCCGACGGCCATCGGATTGGCGAAGAAGCTCTTGGCGAGGTCTTTCAGCGGGAATGCAAAGACCGCGGTTGCCAGCGTCCCCACGACCAGCAGCAGAAGCATTCTGCTTCCATCTCTCGAGGTCAGCCACCGTTTGATCTGACGCCGCTCAGCGAAGACAACCGCCAACGCCGTCCCAACGTGCAGCATGGCGTCGAAGACCACGCCCGGCTGGGAGAACGCAGCGCCCATCCGATCGAACAGCATCTGAGCCAGCGCCAGATGTCCGGACGACGAGACGGGAAGAAACTCAGTCAGACCCTGCAGGATTCCAAGGATCAGTGCTTGCCACCAGCTCATCCATTCCGCCCTTCAATGTATATCGCGCGAAAGTCGTTGACATTGGTCCTTGTAGGCCCGGTGAAAACCAGGTCGCCGATGCCGGCGAAGATCGCGTAGGCGTCATTGTCGGCGAGAGCGGCCTCTGGGTCCAGGCCTGCTCGACGCGCCCGGGCCGGCGTGTCGGGAAAAACAACGGCGCCGGCGTTGTCCCCTACACCGTCGATGCCGTCGGTGTCGGCGGCCAGTGCCCAGATTCCACGTGCGCCGTTGAGTGCCAGACCCAGTGCCAGCAGGTACTCGGTGTTGGGGCCGCCTTGACCCCCGCCCCGAACGGTGACCGTCGTCTCACCACCGGAAAGCACTACACACGGTGGCAGGACCCGGTGATCCCGGCCTCGAATCCGCAGCGCCAGGGCCGCATGGGCCTCGGCCACCTGGCGGGCCTCACCCTCGATCCGATCGCCGAGAACCAGAGGCGTATAACCTGCGGCCGTCACGATGGACGCGGCGGCGTCAAGTGCCTGCCGGCCCGTCGCTACGACACGATATTCGTCTCTCGAAAACGCCTTGGCGCCAGGCTTGGGAGTCTCTGCGCTACCTGAATGGAGGTGCCTGCGGACGACATCCGGCGCCGGAATTCCATATTTTTCAATGACGTCGATCGCGTCTCCAAAGGTCGAAGGGTCCGGCACAGTCGGGCCGGAGGCGATGACCGACGGATCATCACCACAAACATCCGAGATCGCCAAAGTCACCACCCGTGCAGGATGACAGGCCTCGGCCAGTCGCCCCCCCTTGATGGCCGAGAGGTGTTTGCGCACGACGTTGATTTCGTTGATCGACGCACCGCATCGAAGCAGGCTTCTGGTGACTTCCTGTTTCTCATCGAGGGTCACAGGATGGGCCGGCTCAGCCAGCAACGCGGAACCGCCGCCGGAAATAAGGCACAGGGCGAGGTCGTCAGAGCCGAGACCTGAAGCCATACCGAGCATTCTTGATGCCGCCTGCCTGCCCGCTGCGTCGGGCACCGGATGAGCCGCTTCGACGACCTCAATCGAGTCGGTTTCAACCCCATGTCCGTACCGGGTGACGACCAGGCCTTCAAGCGGCGCCGTCCAGTTCTGTTCGACGGCGCGGGCCATCGAGGCGGCTGCCTTGCCGGCGCCAAGCACGACGGTTCGGCCACAAGGTGGATCAGGAAGCGTCTGCGCGACGCATTGGTCGGGTGAGCCGGCCGCAATTGCGGCCTCAAAGAGCCTTCGAAGGAATTCCTCGGGTGATCCCATCGTGCAGATTCTACGCCGTCCGAGCGACTGCCGCTCGTTCAAGTTTTTCCTCGCCGGACGAGATTATCTGAGCGATTATTGCATGCGCCCGAGTTGTAGGGTGGGCCTCGGCCCACCCTACTATTTCTTGATTCTGGAAGGCGGCTAAGCTGAGAGCTGATAGAAAAAAAGAGGCCCGTCACCGGGCCTCTTTTTTGGTTGTCCTACCGATCAGCTTGCTTCTTCAGCCTCGGCCTCCGGCTTTGCTGTGTCCTCGGCAGCCTCCGGCGCCTTGGGTTCAGGTACGGGAAGTCCCGCCCGGCGCAACTCGTCGTCGATGATCTTGACGAAGCTCTCCAGCGGCTGGGCGCCGGTCAAGATACGTCCGTTGACGACGAAGCCGGGGGTCCCGGTGATGCCGAACGAACCCGCTTCTTTCATGTCGGCTTCGACGGCAGCCGTATACCGTCCCTCGTCGAGACACGCGGTGAGCGCGTCGACGTCCAGTCCCTGTTCACCCGCCTGGGCGAGGACCGTCTCTCTGCTGATCGCCGTGTGGTTGGCGAAGAGCCAATCGTGCAACGGCCAGAAACCCTCCTGGTCACCTGCACAGAGGGCCGCTTCCGCGGCGAACGGAGCCTGCTTGTGCATCGCCAGGGGCAGGTTCTTGAACACCATACGAATCGAATCACCGTACCGTTCGCGGAGGGTCTCCAGCGTCGGCTGAACCCGCCCGCAGAAGGGGCATTGGTAGTCGGTGTACTCAATCAAAACGATCGGAGCGTCAGCCGGCCCCCGATAGGGGTTGTGATCGGCGAGGACCGGCTCAACCCTGGGCGGATCGAGAAAAATCTTGACGCCGGCGGCCTCGGCCAGTCGCTGCTGCAGATCTGCCCTTGCCCCCTGCGCACCCTGTTGCTTGAGGTAGTCGAGAACCTGCTTGCGCGCCTGATCGTCCTCCTTCGAAAGCCGTGAGCGGTACTGGGCCATCACCTTGGCGATTTCGGCCTCGCTGGGCTCTGGAACAGCCAGGTTGTCCGCGAGCCACTGTTCCGGGGAAACACCTGCTTCCGCGGCGGCCTTTTCGGCCAGGATATCGAAGATCTTCGCTTCGAGGACCTGCATCTGGGCGTCAAACATCTGCTGCCGCAGCTTCATCAGGACCGGACCGGCCTCGGCTTCCAAATCGCCCGCGGTGATGTCCTTGTCACCAACCCGTGCAACGATTGTGAGTCCTTCGGCGGATCCGGCGGTCTCTAGGGCCGGTGCGGCGGCGCACGCGGTCGTCGCGAAAGCCACCAGCACCGCTGCAATCATACTTAACGTCATCCGGGACATATAAACCTCCAAATAGGTCGAGACACTATCGCCGGATACCGGACAGAGGTCAAGTCGGAATGGGTTACACTGTGCCGCCTTGGAGGCAGAACATGAGCGTCACCCTCGATTCAAAGAACCTGAAGAACCTGCAGGAGCGCTTCCTGCGCTACGTCAAGATCGACACAAGGTCGGATGAGGCCTCAAAGTCCAGTCCTTCCACCGAAAAGCAAAAAGACCTTTCGCGGCTCCTGGCCGACGAACTCAAAGACCTTGGGTGCGGCGACGCCGCCATGGACGACTGGGGCTACGTTTTCGCCACCGTTCCGTCCAACCTCCCGGACGGCCACCCCGCCCAGGGGCGCGTTCCGACGATTGGTTTGCTGGCCCACGTCGACACCTACTTCGGAACTTCGGGCAAAGACGTCAGGCCTCAGATCATCGAGAACTACGACGGATCCGACATCCGCATCTCCGACGATCAGGTCCTCGAAGTATCTGCGAACCCCAACCTCTTACTGTGCAAGGGCCACACGCTGATCCACACCGACGGCACGACGCTTCTGGGCGCCGACGACAAGGCGGGCATCGCCGAGATCGTGACGCTGGTCGCCTGGCTGGGGGAGAATCCGGAATTCCTCCACGGGCCGATCCGTATCGGCTTCACCACTGACGAAGAAATCGGGCGCGGCACCGAGAACTTCGACGTCAAAGCGTTCGGCGCCGACTACGCCTACACCCTCGACGGATCCGACCTCGGTGAGATCGAAGACGAGACCTTCTGCGCCGACACCGCGACGGTGACGATCACCGGGCACGACGTGCACCCAGGCTATGCCAAGGACAAAATGGTCAACGCCCTGCGGGTTGCGGCGGCCATAATCGACAGCATCGACGAAGACCGGGTGCCGGAGACCACCGAGGGACGCGAACCCTACCTTCACCCCTACATGATGAGTTCCAGCGACGTCTCCAAGGCCGAGTTCAAGGTCCTGGTACGAGCTTTCACCGAGGAGGAGCTCAAAGAGCGCGAAGAGCACCTCAACGAGGTGATCGGGCAGGTCGGAGACTGCTTCCCCAACGCCAAGATAGAGGTCAAGCTCGAAGAGTCCTACCGCAACATGGGCTACAAGATCAAGGACGACCCCAAGGTGTTGGACTACGCCATCGAAGGCATCAAGCGAGCCGGCGTCGAGCCGAAACGCCAGGCGATCCGCGGCGGCACCGACGGCGCCCGTCTGTCCTTCATGGGCCTTCTGACGCCCAACATCTGGGCGGGTGGCCAGAGTTTCCACTCGGTCAACGAGTGGGTCTCCATGGAGTGGATGGCCCAAGCCGTCGAGGCTACGCTGGAAATCCTGGGCGTCTGGGTGGACCGGTCGTAGAGGAGCTGTCAGCTCTCAGCTATCAGCTTGAGGACCGATACGGGTCGCGCTCACAGCCTGCCGATATACGTCTTCCAACTTCGCCACGACCTTTTTCGGGTCGTGGCGTTGTTTCAGGGCCTCGCGGCCACCCTCGATCAGACGATCCCAGAGACCGAGATTTTCGTGCAGCATGACCATCGCACGCGCGAAGTGCTCGGGGCCGGAGGCC
The DNA here is from genome assembly GCA_030637505.1 of Holophagae bacterium. GTDB lineage: Bacteria > Acidobacteriota > Thermoanaerobaculia > Thermoanaerobaculales > Sulfomarinibacteraceae > DAOWGJ01. The sequence goes on along the minus strand of DAOWGJ010000214.1, from coordinate 1,755 downwards.
ACCAACATCTCCCGCCCGTCCTCGGCCTCCAACTGTTCGGCGGCTTCTGGAGAGCCCACGACCGGCAGTCCCCTGGCCCACGCCTCCAGACCCTTCATCGGCACGCCGGTTGGATGTCGGGATGGGATCGCCACGACCGCGCCCGACGGGAACGCGTCGGAACTTTCTTCCGGCGCGGGATGCCACATGACCCCCGGCGACCGGTCGATTGATTCGGAAATGCCGAAAACGTGCAGCCGCGCGCTGGGAAGTACCTGATGGACTCTCGGCCACGTCTCACCGACGAAACGCCACACGGCATCGCGGTTGGGCAGCCACTTTCGACTCGCCAGGATGACTACGGCCGGATCGCCCTCCAGCGACGTTCGCTCTGCCTCGATATGTCCGACAAAAGGTGCTTCCACCGTTTCCACCCGTGCCTCGGGACCCGCCAGATTACGGAGGGCTTCGGCGTCGAACCGGGTCAGGGCGATCGTCGCGTCGGCTTGACGAACACACCCTCGTTCCCATACGGCGAGTTTGGCCGCTTCCCGCCGGAAGAACAACTTCAAGAAAGGGCTGCGATAGCGGGAAGCAAAGGTCCACAAGGCGCTTTCGACGTTTTGAGCCCGGAGAACGACAGGTATTCCTGCCCGCCGAGCCGGTTCGGATCCAGCGAAGGACTGTTGCTGTTCTGCGTGGACGACGTCGAACCGCTGGTCCGAAATCAGCCGCTCGACCATCCGGCGCACAGGTTCCAAGGAGTGCCTGATGATCGTGACCGGCGTCCGGGACATTTCCGCCTGCATCAGCGACCGGAGGGCGCCTCGGGTCGCTGCCGGCGGCAGATGGGCCTCGCACCGCCCCTCGAGGTTTCGTCGAACCAGGTCGACATCGAGGTACCGCTGGTCAACCGGTGCAATCAACGTGACCCGATGCCCGGCGTCCCGAAGTCCGTCGATTGTATTGAGCAACACCAACCGCCCACCGTCGATCGGGGGCCATGGTGTCTTGGTGGCAACCAGGAGAATCCGCATTCGCCGTGCATTGTACACGCCGGATTCCCGCCGGTCCTCTGGGAAGGAACAGGTCTCTGTTTTCAAGTCTCAGCTCGCGGGTCGATTTTCTTTTGTCTTATCTGAATCCCAGGGCGAAGGCGAGGTCGGTCATTGCTGAGGGCAGGGGGTCTGAACCTCTGAGGCATTCCTCGACGCCGGCCATGGGCGAAAAAAGTCGGCGATATCGGCCGACGATGCGATTAAAGGCGCAGTTGGAGTCCGGCACGCGGCGAGGATCAGTGTTGTCGGGAATGTTGGCGCTTGCCACGGGACAGACGAGGCACTCGTCGACGAACTCGCAGTCCCGGCACTGCCCAAAACTGCTGTGGCGGTCTCTCCTGAGGCCGGGCCAGTCCGGGCGGCGAACCCACTCCCGCAGCACCGGCGCGCCGTTCGTGCCTCCGGCCTCTTGCGCCAGCAGCAACGGGCACCCGGTGACGCTGCCGTCAACACCGACGGCCTGGCTCTCGGGCGCGTTGACCCGGCAGACCGGACGATCGGGCCTGGCTTCGGGCGGCCTGGAAGGCCTTCGGAAAAGCTCGAGTGGAATAGCCCCAGTGCGTTGGTGGAGTTCCAGACTGAGATCGAAAACCTCGCCCATCTGCCGCTCCAATTCGGCCTCGATCTTCCTCCCCCATCCGGCGTCGTAGGTCAAAAGCGGCGCCAGCCGAATGCTCTCGATGCCTTGACTCAACAGAAACTCGACCGATCGCCCGAG
>DAOWGJ010000391.1 GCA_030637505.1 Holophagae bacterium | reverse complement strand
TTTGATTTGGTGTTTTAGCGCGGGGGTTGGTTGTTGGGGGTATGGGGGGGGGGGGGGGCCGCTTTGGCACGCCGTAGAAAGAGGCACAGCGAACCAGTGTTCTTCAGCCCCGGCCTTCGGGTCCGCCCGACGGCGTCCCCGCTCGGTGCATTTCCCTCAAGGGCAGCAGGGCTGGGAGCGGGAAGACATCGCCCTTGAGGGAAATGACCTCGGCGGCCTACGGAGTGGCTGGGAGAGTCGATCACCAACACGCTCGCCGGGGATTGCCCCACACAGCCTTTCCCGCAACCTCATGGTTATCGTGAATTCTGCCGGAGGGAAAAGCTGTGTACGGCACCTCCCGACGGGTGTTTTCCCAAAAAAAAACGGGGCCGAGGCCCCGTTTTTGAGTCTTTGGACGAGCCTTCACCGCCTGCGAATCAACTCGAACAACTTGAATGCCGGAATGATCGGCTGCACCCGGTCCGCACGGGCAACGAAGCCAAGGCGACGCGTTTGGTCCTCATCGAGGAGAGCCATGAAATCCTCGTGATAGATCACATGGATTTCACCGAGTTCGTATTTGAGGTCTGCGATCTGGAGGACCAGGTTGCCGACGGTTGCCGGATCGGGGTCTCCGGCGTCAATCATTTCCTTCAACTCGGCCTCGAGGATTCGCAGTTCCTCCTTGACCGGTTGCTCAGCGTCCCTGTGGATGCGATAGATCTCGTCCCAGGCTGAGACCTGATCCTCGCCGAGGTCCAAAAAGGCGATGACCTGGTTGTGGGCCGCGACCGCAATCGGCGGGGGGCCCTCGGGTGGATCCTCTTGAGCGAAAACAGGGCTGACGACGGCAAGGACGAACAGAACGATCAGGACTTTCTTCATGAGACTCTCCTTTGGTTGAATCTGTTGAGAGAACGGATGACGATGTCGAACATGCCATTCTGACGTCGTGGACCGCGTGGGGTTGACACGCAACTCCAGGAAGCTGCTGGGAGGCTGGAAGGCTCGGAGGCCGTGCGGTACCCCAGGTCAACAGGCAGGGGTGTTGGGCATCTCCTGTAAGATGCGCCGGCCATGCCGAGAGTTGCCAGATTTGCCCTGTTGTTCGCCTGCCTCTTGTGGGCGGTGTCGTTCGTTGCGACGAAGGTGGCTCTGGAAACGACGCCACCGCTCCTGGTTGTCTCACTGCGGTTGGTGATCTCGGCTTTGTGTTTTCTGCCCTTTTTGTTGACAGGGAAATCCGGGCGGCTCGGGCGGCCGCGGATTCTAGCCCAGTTGTTCGGCCTCAGCCTTCTTGGTACCGGCCTGCACTACGGGATTCAGACCGTCGGCCTGCAGCACACCACGGCGACCAACGCCTCTCTCTTTGCCGTCACCGGCCCGATCACCATTCTCTTGTTGTCGGCGGTCGTTCTGCACGAAAAAATCTCGATGCAAAAAGCATCCGGCGTGGCCATCGCCGTCGTCGGCGTCCTTGTGGTTATGGGTCGGGGGACCCTGTCCGGGCTTGATTTCGGAGGCCATGCTCTCGGTGATGTGATGGTCCTGATCAGTATCGTCATGTGGGGCATGTTTACGGTTTTCGGGAAACGACTGACTGACGAGTTGGGCGCGATGAGGGTGACGGCGGTGGCTACCGCGATGGGGGCGGTGTGGATGATGCCGGTCGGCTGGTTGGAAAGCCGCGGGAGAGGTTTCTCGCTCCTGGAGATCACGATTGATGCATGGGTCGCGATTGGTTTTCTCGGAGTTGGGTGTTCCTTCCTCGCGACATTGTTGTACTTCTCAGCGCTCGAGCGGACTGAGTCGCAAAAAGTCGGTGTCTACCTGTACGCCATCCCGCCGATGACGGCGGCTTTCGCAGCGCTGATGCTCGGCGAAGTCATCTCCGCCAACCTGGTCGCCGGCTCTCTTCTCGTGATATCAGGTGTGGCGTTGACGGAACGGGCGCCGAGAATCTGAATAAGGTTGCTGACTCTGGGTAGAGCGTTTTCTCGATTTGACCGTTGATCGTATCGCTGTCTGATAGGATTATCCCTGATGCGAAAATGCGGACGTGTTCCTTCGCGGACCTGAAGGGAGTTTCCGATGGAAAAACCGTTGATGGCCGGGTACATGAACAGGTCCTTGGACGTCGATCTGTCCAGTGGGCGGGTCAGCGAACTTCCAATCAATGACGAGGACCACAGGCTTTACCTGGGTGGCAAGGGGATTGCCACTCGCATTCTCTATGACCACACCCCCGCCGGTCTGGACCCCTACGATCCCGAGATGGCGCTGATCTTTTCGACCGGCCCACTGACCGCCACCCGTGCCCCACAATCCAATAGATTCGTGGTGACCACCAAGTCGCCGCTGACAGGGGCGATCGCCAACTCCACATGCGGCGGGTCGTTTGCCTCGAAGCTCAAGAAGGCCGGAGTTGACGTGCTGTTGATTCGGGGCCGCGCGGACCACCCGGTCTACCTTGAGATCACCGAAGACGACGTCCAGGTGAAGGATGCCTCCCACCTCTGGGGCAAGGGAGCGGAGGAGACCCAGGAGCTCCTGCCCAAGGCATTCGGCAAGGCGGTCATCGGCCCGGCGGGCGAGAATCTTGTTCGCTACGCCTGCGTTGTCAGCGACGAGCGGCTCGCCGGACGAACCGGTTGCGGCGCCGTCATGGGTTCGAAGAACCTCAAGGCGGTGATCGCAACAGGGCGGCGCAAGGTGGAAATTATGGATGATGCCACCTTCAGCAAGCTGCAGACTTCGATCAACAAATATCTGCGTTCCCACCCCATGACGGGGGACGTGCTCCCCCGCCTCGGGACGCCCAGCCTGGTCAATATTACTGCTGGGCGCAACATCTTGCCGGTCAACAACTTTCAAAGAGGCACAGACCGCCGTGCCGTGCAGATCTCAGGTGAAAAACTGGCAGCCGAGGAGATGGAGAAGCGCACCGGCTGCATCAACTGTCCCATTGTCTGCGGCCGAAGCGTGAAGCTCAAGGACAAGATCACCAAAGGCCCGGAGTTCGAGACCCTCGGCCTGATGGGCGCCAACCTTGGAAACTTCGACCTCAAACTGGTACTGGAGTTGAACCAGATCTGCGATGACATGGGGATGGACA
>DAOWGJ010000080.1 GCA_030637505.1 Holophagae bacterium | reverse complement strand
TAGGGACATCGCGCATCGCCCGAAGGGCGATCACGGCGAAGCCGTGGAGGTCGCGAAGCGACCAGCGTGGGCGGTACGTCGCACAAGGAAATCCGCAGTTTGACGAAGAGATTGCGAAAAAACATCCTTTCCGTCCGGAAATGAAAAACCCGGCGCTTGGCGCCGGGCGAGATCTAGGTCGGGAGGGTCGGTCCAGCTATTCTGGAAGGAAAATAGGAAAGAAAGGTGGTAGGCCTAAAAGGTTGGCCTCAAGAGGCAGGTACTTAGTGGTTCGCCTTTCCGAAACCCTCCCTATTACTCGTGGGCTGATTGTAACGTATGACGCACTCGATGTCCAGTTGAAAGGGAGCAGTTCCCGGACGGGAACGGGCTAAACCACCCGCCTGGCCACATCAGGCGCCAGACGTGCGAGGAACTCGTAATTGATTGTCCCGGAGTGTTCGGCCAACTCCTCGACGGTGATCTCCGCTTCGCCCTGTTTTCCGATCAAGACGACCTCGTCGCCCACCCCAACCTCAGGAGCATCGGTCACGTCGGCCAAAGTGATGTTCATGCACACCCGCCCAACGACCGGAACCGGACGTCCTCGAACGAGAACACGGGCCCGATTGCCGAGGCAGCGGGGATATCCATCGGAATACCCCATCGGCAACACCGCCACTCGACTGTCCCGCAAAGCCGTCCACGTACGACCATAACCAACGGTCTCTCCCCGGCGGACCTCTTGAATCTGGCCAACCACTGTCTTCCACGACAACACCGGCTCCAGATTGAGGGCGCCCTGGGGATGTCCGAGGACCCACGATAGACGCGTCTCCCTGGAGGGCCAGTGGCCGTACATCGAGATACCGACCCTGGCCATGGTGAAATCTGCCTCCCTGAACAGCAGCGCAGCTGCCGAACACGCCGCGTGGGTCCACCGGGGCTCGACCCCCTCGGCCTTGACCACACCAAGCGCCACGAGAAACCGATCCAATTGGGCCCGCGCAAATTGATGTTCCAGAGTATCTTCGATATTGGCGAAGTGGGTCGCTACACCGACTATCTCCAGCCCCAGGGCGGCAGCCTTGCTGCACATTTGGGGGATAGCATCAGGTGAGATGCCTTGCCGATTGGTCCCGGTGTCGATCTTCAGATGTACCGGCACGTTGACTCCCCGCCTTTTCTTGAGCGAGCCCAACCACTCCAAAACCTCCGTACACGAAACCAAGACGTGCGTTCGCTGATCCAGCTTGTCTTCGTCAGCCATGGTCACCAGCCCCATGACGAGGATTGGATGGTCGACTCCGACCTCCCTGACCTTTTCAGCCTCGGCCGCCGTGTGAACGGCAAACCAGTCAACGTAGTCGGATGCCGCCCTGACGACCTCGGCCAGACCATGTCCATAGGCGTTGGCTTTGACTACGGCGGCCAACTGGGTGTTCTCACCGACCAGACCTCGAAAGAGCGACAGGTTGCTGCGCAGAGCGGCCGACCGGATCTCCATCCATTGGGGTTCACGAATCTCAGAGCCAAACATCGGGCCCAGTGTACACGGGGCTTGAACTCGAAACTGGAAACTGGACTCCCGGCGGGATTCCACTCAGCTCTCGGAAGCGCCACCAGCCCCTCGCCCAAAACCACAGCCGAACAACCTCTCCACATTGGCCGTGGTCCGCCGCGCGACCTCCTCGATGTCCTTGCCGAGGACTTGGGCGACAGCCGCCCCAACCAGTGGTACATAGGCCGGCTCGTTCGGCCGCCCTCGATGTGGCACGGGCGCCAAAAACGGGCTGTCGGTTTCCACCAGGAGCCGGTCAAGATCGATCGCGCCTACCATCTCCCTGATGTTGTCGGCTTGGCGAAAAGTTACCATCCCCGAAACACCAACGTACAAGCCGAGAGCCAACACCTGCTTGACGACCACGGGCGGCTCGGTGAATGAATGACAGACCCCGCTGAGAGATCCCTCTCGTCGCTCAAGTACAGGCGCCAGATCATGCCACGAATCCCGGTTGTGGATGATGACGGGCAGCCCCGTTTCGGTCGCCAAATCCAGCTGCCACTCGAGCGCATCGAGCTGGTCCTCACGTGGCGAGTTCATGTAATGGTAGTCCAGCCCGATCTCGCCGATCGCTACAACGCCGGGCCGCCCTGCCGCTTCCTCGAGTCGCTTCCGAAACGACGCGTCCAAGCACGATGCGTCATGCGGATGGAGTCCAACGGCGATCTTGACCCGGGAGGGAAAGTCCCGCCCCAAATGGAGCGTTCTCTCCAAGTCTGCCGGGTTGGTCGCGGGCGTCACGACTCCACCGACACCAGCTTCTCTCGCCCTGCGAATGGTAGCCTCGACCTCACCCGGCTCGACCATGGTCAAGTGAGCATGGGAGTCAATCCAGAAAATGTCGTTATCCGTCATGGCGCGGGAGTGTACCCCAATACGGCGCATCCGGAGCCAAAGAGGGACGGGCCTCAAAGCGTTCCCGTCGAACGACACAACACTTCGAATGGGATCGGTCATATTTGCACGGCTCTGCCGAATTCGTCCTCTTCGACGTTTTCGACCTCCTGATCGGTGAATCTGTAAAATGAACCCATGACCGACATCGCCATTCCAGGCCTGGAACCCGAGCCCCCCGCGAAAGAGTGGGGTCGTGTTGCCATCATCTTCGGCGTTCTGGTCGTCCTGATCACCATTCCGTTGCTCCGGTGGCGGCACCACGAGAGCCGCCGCCCGTCCCTGGTCGAAGTCAGGGTCGTAGCCGCCACTGAGCGGGATCCAGTTTTCCGGGAGGGCCCCCGTACCGTCGATCCCGAAGATCGAGTGTCGTTGGCGGTGGCACTTCGCCTCGAATACCCGGGTCGCGGCAGCCGCTGGCTGGCGCCGGTCGACCACCTGGAACTCGACGGCGCCCTCGTCGATCACGTCAGGGCGGAGTCCTGGCCGGAAGCCGATCGAAATGCCAGAACCTTTTGGTTCACCCTGGAGGGCCCCTTTCTCGGGGGCGTACTCGACGCGGAGCATGCCGCCGCCAAGCTGCTGGTCCGTCCCTTCCTTGCCCCGGAACTCGGCCATAAATTCCACGCGACCGGAGAACCCGAATCCCACGCCGATGACGACGTCAACCTCGGCAACACCCTGGTTCCCGTCAAGGCCGGAACCTACAGGATGTACGCCAGGGTCGAAGTCGTCGCAATCGACGGAAGTTCGAGACCGTTGTTCACAGCGACTTCCCTGGGCGTGGATCACTTCGACGATCCCGCCATGGTGCGCATCAGCCGGGACCTGGGCGGCGCCGTCGCGGGGATCGACCCGACGGTCGGCCATCTGTTCCGACTACCCGGCTTCGAACCGACCACAGCTTCGGCCTGGGACCTGACTGAAGCCTGTGACCGTCTGATCGCCACCTCGTCCCGGACCTTTGCCGTGATGGCCATCAAAGGGCGATGCTCCTCCGACAGTTTGGAGTTCGATCATCTGGGCCGCCTGTCGGTGACGGATTCAGCCGTGACCTCGACGCTTCGATGGCAGGCCGATATCAGACCGGGCGATATCCTGAAGCAGGGCGATCACTGGATGGTCGTCGTCTCCGATGACGGCAACGGGGTTTTGGACGGCCCGGACCTGGTCGCGCACAGTTGGCGGCGGCCGCCCGCTCTCTTGCCGCTGGCTTCGGCCCTTAACGACACCCCGACGGAGGTCGGGGCTTTCAGGGTCACCGGCCCGTGACCCCGCGACACGTCATCGCCCGGCTGATCGATGTCAGTATCGGATTCCCCTCAAACGACGGTACAGTCGACACCGTCGTCGACCGCGTGTCCTTGACAATTCAAGCAGGCGAACGTGTCGGTCTGATCGGCGCCTCGGGGAGCGGCAAGAGCCTGACCGCTCTTTCCCTACTCGGCCTGGTCCCCCCTCCCGGCGCCATCGTCGGCGGTTCGATCAAGATCCAGGGTACGGGCATTCTGTCCGACTCCGATTCCAACAAACGGAGGCTGAGGGGCGCCACCATCGGCATGGTCTTTCAGGAGGCCGAGTCAGCACTCAATCCGGTCCTGACCATCGGCACGCACCTCAAGGAGATGGTCAGGCGGCATCGGCCCAACGAAGGGCCGCAATGGCGGGAAATAGCCGTCGAACTCTTGAAAAAGGTCGACCTCGAGCCCACTCGAATTCTCAAGAGCCACCCCCACCGCCTCTCGGGCGGCCAGCGCCAACGCGCTCTGTTGGCTATCGCTCTCGCCGCAGAGCCCGACCTGGTGATCGCGGACGAGCCGACCTCTTCGTTGGATGTCCTGACGCAGGCACGAATGCTCGGCCTGTTGGACCGATTGTGCCGAGAGCACGGTCTTGCCCTCCTGTTGATCTCCCACGACCTCGGCGTCGTGTCGTCTCTGGTTGAACGGGTGATCGTCATGCTGGCCGGGACCATAGTCGAGGAGGCACCGATAAATGATTTCCTCGACACACCCCTCCACCCCTATTCACAATCGGTGGTGGCCACAGCTCAACAGGCGAGCCCGTCGGAGACTCGCGCGACGACCAGCCGACCGGCACAATCGGGTTGTGCCTTCGCAAACCAATGTCCCCTCTGCATTCCAGAGTGCAAACAGAGCCTGCCCGATCTGACCACCGTGGGCGCCGGGCGCGCAGTTCGGTGCCCCATCGTCGCAACCGGGGTCGATCAATGATTTCAGCCCAACTCTCTGCGGAACGGGTGTTTCACAGCTACCCCTCCCCGAACGGGGGCCGGGTCGCGGCTCTCAACGGACTGTCCTTCGATCTCGCTCGCGGGCAGACCCTGGGTATCGTCGGCGCGTCGGGCGCCGGGAAATCAACACTTGTACGATTGCTTCTCGGCCTTGAAACCCCCAAAAGCGGCCGCATTCTGATCGGTGGCACCGACCTCAACCAAGGAACGCCTGCCCAGCGACGGCAACTGCGGATGAAACTCCAGGTGGTCTTCCAGGATCCCCGGTCGTCGCTCAACCCTCACCTCTCGCTGAGGTCTATCGTCGAGGAACCCCTCCTGGCACGGCGCAGCACCTCCCGGAAGGAACGATCCCGAACGGTTGACCAAACCCTGACCGCCGTCGGGCTTGACCCGGCCATGCAATCACGGAAACCCGACGCGCTCTCGGGCGGCGAGCGCCAACGAGTGGCCATCGCCCGGGCACTGGTCACCGAACCGGAGATCCTGATCCTCGACGAGCCGGTCTCGGCCCTGGACGGGCCGATACGGTCCCAGATCCTCGCCCTTCTGGCGGAGATTCGGGCCTCCCTCGGCCTGACCGTGGTCCTGGTTTCCCACGACGTTCGGTCGACCAGAGCCCTGGCCGATACGGTGATCGTCCTGTACGCCGGCGCCTGCGTCGAAAGCGGTCCGGTGGGAGAGGTCCTGAGCCGCCCGCTCCACCCCTACACACAGGCCCTACTGGAGGCCGTCCCCCTGCCCGGAATCGTATGGACAATTCCTGAGCCTACCGTGGACGCCGACCCGGAGAAAACCGGATGTGCCTGCAGGTCGTGGTGCCCGATGGCCACCGACAGATGTTCCGAACAGCCTCAACTCGAGAGTGTCGCAGGGGATCATCACATCGCCTGTTGGGAGAAAACCGATCCGCTCAGCTGAAACCAGGCAATTTACCGACGAATTGCGTTTACTTTCCCATACGGCGAGCGGCCCGTGCCTCAGCCGGCTGTAAACGCCCCCGAGCCCGCCATACCAGAAAGATCGCAACCGCTGCAACGAGGCCGATGGCTACCCAGGTTCCGACGATTTTTCCAACCTCGGCGGAATGCTGAAGACGACCGAGATCGTAGGAAAGCCACCAGCCCAGGCCGGACCACGTCGCCAAGTGCACCATCAGCGCAAAGAAGTCCACCGCGGCAAAACGTTTCCACTCGATACCTACCAGCCCACACCCGGCCAGCCATGCTCCTCGACCCAAGGGGAGAACTCTGGCAGGCACCAGGCCCCACACCGCACCGGGCGAGCCTCCAAGCCGAGTCGTTACAGCTTCCAACTTCTCGGCAACCCACGGGAAACGTCCAACCCTGGGTTTCAGCCAGCGCCCCGCCGAGAACGTGATCTGATCGGTTGCAAAATGGCTGAGAGTCACTGCCCCGAGCAGCACGACGGCCTGCTCCACGCTGCCGGACCTGGCCGCCAACACGCCCATCGCCACCATGAACAACTCCTCAGGAATCCAATGCCCGACCACACGGATCACCGGAGGAAGTGCCAGGGCAAGGAGGAGGGCTCTGGGTTCGATCCAGGCCAACAGATCGGGCAGCTGCTCAATCACGCCCGGTAGTATAACAAACCCGGCTGCGCCGGGTTGCTCTCAGCTGTCGGGGCTCTCAGCTTTGCTGGCTGCAGAAACAATGAATATGTAGGGTGGGCCTTGGCCCACCAAACCGAGTCGCCCGATGGTGGGCCAAGGCCCACCCTACAGCTGAGAGCTTTTACCCTACCCCATAAAGAACGCGTTCAACTTATTCCCGTCGAGGTCCCGGAAGTAGCCGGCATAGAAACCGCCGTCACCTCTCGGCCCCGGCGCACCCTCGTCGGCACCACCCAACTCGAGAGCTTTGGCATGAAGCGCATCAACCTTGGCCTGGGAGTCCACGGCCAGCGCAACCATCATGCCGTTGCCGACCGTCGCCGCATTGCCGTCGAAGGGCTTCGTCACCGACACCGCCGGTTTGCCGGGCGCAACCGCCCAGGCTATAAATGTCTCAGTCTCCATGAACCGTCCAGCGCCGATCACACCAAGAAGCTGATCATAAAATCCCGCGGCCTTTTCAATATCGTTGGTCCCCAGCGTCACGTATCCGATCATCCGATGCCTCCATTTCGTAAGGGGGCATTATACATCCTGATACGTTGCCTCAGTATCTTTCATATTCACCCTTCACCCTTCACCCTTCTCCCCAACCACATCGCCATCGCCGCCAGGGTCTTGGCGTCTCGGATCTCGCCCCGCGCGACCATTTCGGCATAGCTGTCCACCGTCAGAGAAACCATCTCGAGCACCTCGTCGGCGTCGGCCTCAGCCTCCGGCGCCGGCACGAGGTCCGTCACCAGAAAGGCACGGATCAACTCGTCGGTGAAGCCCGGCGCTGTGTAGAACTCCCCCAATTTTTCCACCGTGCCGGGCCGGAATCCGGTCTCTTCAGCAGTCTCCCGCTCGGCGCACGTCGCCGGGTTCTCCCCCGGGTCCAGTTTTCCGGCCGGGAGTTCGAGGAGGATTTCACCGGTCGCATAACGAAACTGACGCACGAAGAGCACCTCTCCCGCCTCGGTGACCGGCACCATGACCGCAGCCCCGGGGTGCCGGATCACCTCGCGTTCACTCTGGCCACCACTGGGCAACCGAACCCGGTCAACCTCGAGTGTCAGGATACGACCCTCAAACACACGCCGCCCATCGATCTTGGTTTCCTCGAATTCTGTGTTGGTCATCCTTTTCTCCTCTACACTGCCGCCCTATGAAGCCCTGGTTGGCCACCTTGCTCTTGATCGGCATCACCGCGGTGTGGGGCTGGACCTTCGTCATCGTGGGGTCGGCGGTGGCAGTGTACGGCGTGATGGGTTTTCTCGCCATCCGATTCCTGATCGCCGCGGTCGCGACCACCGCTGTGTGGGGCCGGCACATGACCCTCCGCACACTTCGGTCAGGCGCAGCAATCGGCTTGATTCTGGCCGTCGGCTACCTGTTGCAGACCTGGGGCCTCAAATACACGACCGCAACCAACGCCGGACTGATCACCGGACTCTTCGTCGTCCTGGCGCCGATCATCGACCGGTTGATCTACGGCACGCGACTCCACGCCTCGGCGTGGGCGGCAGTGGCCTTCAGCCTGATCGGCATGACCCTACTGACCGGCCGTCTGCCGACCGAACTGGCTCTCGGCGATCTCTTGGTCTTCGGGTGCGCCTTTGCGTTCGGGACCCACATTGCCGTGCTCTCCCACCATTCAACCCGCCACGAACCCGGCGCGCTGGCCACCGCCCAGATGATCGGGCTGGCAGCGATCTTCGTTTTCTTATGGCCGTTGACCGAAGAAATCGTCGCGCCACCGAAGGAGATCTGGTTTGCGCTGGCCCTGACCGGCCTGGTGGCCTCGGCCCTCGCCTACGCGATCCAGACCTCCGCCCAGCGTGTGCTCTCCACCGTGAAAACGGCAGTGGTGCTGACCCTGGAACCGGTCTTTGCCGGTCTCTTCGGCTTTCTCCTGGCGGGAGAACGCCTGCGTCCCAGCCAGTTCCTCGGCGCTGCGCTGATCTTCGGCGCCGTCCTGATGGCGGAGTTCGCCCCAATGATCGGCGGGCACCTCGCCAGGAAGAAGGCCATTGAGCCGCCAGGGAGCTGACCCGCAAAAACAACAACCGCGACCGAGAGCGCCCTCTCCGACGGGGGTGCGGGGTCAGGCCTTCTTCATCCGGCAGGTCTTACAAACACCGATATCGCTGCGAAGAATGCCTGACCGGGCTCCCCACGGCCCCGCCGCCAGCAATCAAATCTCGGCCAACGCCGTAGGCCGCCGTTCGTCATTTCTGCGGGGCCGTGTATCCGTTGCGTTTCTCGCCCCGCTTCGGCCCCGTGGAAATGACGACGCTGGGTCGCCCACAGGGCGGACCAGAAGGCCGGGGATGGAATCCGCCTCCGAGGTGTCTTTGCCCTACCCCCAGGCCGAGGTGTCGCCCGAGAAGAAGCCGTCGGCGAAAATGGGCTCGGTCAGGGGGTCGGTGTCGGTGGCTGTGTTGTCCGCCGGGTTGCGTTCGG
>DAOWGJ010000354.1 GCA_030637505.1 Holophagae bacterium | reverse complement strand
CGATCTCGTCCCAGTGATGGGTGAAAGACTGAGACATCAGATTCTGTTCGTGTTGGCGGGCGATATCGACGTGGCACTCGGCGCAGACCTCGTCGCTTTCGAAATTGTCATACGCTTGAGTGCCCAGTGCCGCGTCGCCGGCTACGCCCGCGGCAAGAATGACCGCTCCGCCGATGAAGATGATCGATGTCAGCAGAACCAATGTGCGTTTCATGAGAGCCCCTCCTTTTTGCGAAAAACAGTGTATCGCATTGGAGATATGGCTGCTTGAGCAAGTCACACAATCTCTGACTGTCGGATTACGGGTTCAGCAAGAGTGGTGGGCCAAGGCCCACCCTACGGAATGCCCGGAAGCTGTAGGGTGGGCCTTGGCCCACCATTGTGTTCTTCTACAATCCCAACCGCTGCCGGGTCAGGGCCTCAAGGCCCCCTGCGAGCAGCAGTTCCTGGGCGGCTGGACCAACCGGAGACAGGGCAAATACCTGACCCCTCCATCTGGCCGTTGCGGTCTTGAAATTGACTGCGATTGGGTCTGAGGCGATGGTCTTTTTCCCGGCGTCCGCCTCGGGCCCATGCGCAGCCTGGAGGGCCGCGCTGAGATCGGGGCTCTCGATGCAGATGAAGGCGTTGTTGAAGGCGTTCCTCAAGTAGGTCTGCGAGAACGACGCTGCTATCACCATCCGGATTCCACGGTACTTGAGCGCGGTCGCCGCCTGTTCTCGCGAGGATCCCGTTCCGAAGTTGCGGCCGGCGACAATGACGTCGCCTTTGGCGGCGATCTCCTGGAAGGCGGGATCGTAGTTGAGCATGGCGTAGGACGCCATCTCTTCGGGCCCCAGGTCGTCGCGATAGGTGACGTCTTTCCCGTAGATGCCGTCGGTGTTGAGGTTGTCCGTCGGCAGGAAGAGCACGCGTCCCTCGAGCTTTGAGGGGAACCCTTCTTTGATCTCCACCGTTCGGGAAGCGGGCTTCCAACCGAGATCGGTCAGGCGGTATTCGAGCTTCACATCTTTGAACCGATCGGGACCGGTGATGTGGCCGGCAATGGCGGAGGCCGCCACGACTGCCGGGCTACCCAAGTAGGCCTTGGCATCACGGGCGCCCATACGGCCCTTGAAGTTCCGGTTGGTCGCCGAGATGCCGACCTCGCCGGCTTCGAGAAGGCCGACGCCCAGGCCGATGCAGGCGCCGCAACCGGGCGGAAGTGGGATGGCGCCGGCTTCGATCAGTTCGTCCCATATTCCCTGGGACTCAGCTTGTTCTTGTATCTCGGCCGACGCGGCCGCGACGTAAAGTTCGACTCCCTCGGCCACACTGTTGCCGTCGAGAACCTCGGCCGCTTCGGCAAGATCCTCCAGCCGGGCGTTGGTGCACGAAAGCAGGTAGGCCTTGTGGACCGTGATTTTCTTTCGACTGATCGACGAAACCGACTCCATCACGCCGACCCCATCGGGTCCGCAAACGTGAGGTGTGACCGTACCGAGGTCTAAACGGATTTCGACTGCATATTCGGCATCCTCGTCCGGGCGGGGTGGGTCGGCTTCCCAGCCTTTGATGTCGCTCTCGGAAAGTCGAGCCGAGAGGCCGCGCCCGGCCAGGACCGCGGCGCGGCGGCGAAGGAAGGCAGCGGTGGCCCCGTCGAAGGGGAACCAGCCGACCAGGGCGCCCCATTCAGTGGTCATGTTGGCGATCGTCAGCCGTTCCGAGATCGACAGATACTGGATACCTTCACCATGGAATTCGATTGCAGCGTTGAGCACCTCGCCGGAGTTGTAGAGGCCGCAAAGGGTGATGATGATGTCTTTTCCAGAAACGCCGGGCTTGGGCTCTCCTTCGAGAATGACCTTGATTGTGCGGGGCACCTGCCACCAGGTGGTGCCTCCGGCCCACAGCGCGGCGGCGTCAGTGCGGACCACCGGGGTACCCAGGGCGCTTAATGCCCCATATGTGTTGGAGTGGGAGTCCGAGGCGACGACCAAAGCGCCGGGATGGACAAAGCCGTTTTCTATCATCAGCTGGTGACCGATGCCCGCGCCCGCTGGATGGAAGACGACGCCGTGCTGCTTGGCGAAATCCTCGATTGCCCCGTATTTCTTCAAATTGGCCTCGGTCTTGTCCTGGACGTTGTGATCCAGCGTGAAGACCGGTTGAGCGGGGTCGGCCATTTTGGTGGCGCCGATCTCCTTGAACTTTGGGATCACCGCCCCGGTGTTGTCATGGGTCATGACATGGAAGGGCCTCACGGTGACCATGTCTCCGGCACGGACCTCGTGACCCGGCGTCAGGTCAACTGCGTGGGCCTGAACGATCTTTTCGGTGATGGTCTGGGGCATGGTTCCTCCTGGGACAAATGGTCAGTCATCGATTCTACGCATTGGTACGAAAGCCATTAGCCATTAGCCGTTAGCTTTTAGCAAGACAAATTCATGGCTTTCAGATTAACGGGTTTCTGTGCTAACAGCTAAAAGCTAAATGCTAACTGCTTCCCACTTCTCCGGGTCAGCTGACCACCAGTTCTCCCATCAGCTCCCTGACGTCGTCGAAATCCTCGGTGCATTCGACGGCCGCCTGCATGCGCTGCACGTCGTCGGGCGTCGCGATGCCCTCGGCCAGGGCGGCGAACTTGCCGGCGATCTCCGCGTCGGTCAGGGGGTTGCGGGGATCCCCCTTGGGATAGTCCAGTTTTTTCTCGAACTCGCGGCCGTCGGTTGTCTGGATGACCACTCTGACCCGTTGCAGTTCGGGGAACACCGCCTCGATTTCGGGATCGGCGATCACCTTGACCTTGTTGAGCTGTGCCCTGATTTTCGAGTCCATGATCTTGGCGTCGGTGAACTGGATCGGCGTCACCTGCCGATCGGCCACTGCTGCTGCGATAACGTAGGGCAGACTGTGGTCTGCGGTCTCCTTGGAGCGTGGGTCGTATTTTGAGGGATCAGCCAGGATGTCGGCGGCCCTGGCAAGGGAGTAGATCGTCACCGTTTCAACCTCTTCCGGCGCCAAATCGTTGTCGTTGATGATGTCCAGGGTCGCGGAGATCGGCGCGTGGGTCAGGGCTTCGGTCGGGAAGAATTTCATCCCGCACTGCATGATCCGCCAACTTTCACCCAGGCCGTCGGTCAGGATGTTGAATTTCCACTCAGTGTCGAAGACGTGAGAGAAACCTTCCTTGCCGTCGAGTACGTGTTCGGGCCCCGTGTAGCCCTGCTCGGCCAGGAGGGCAGCCAGTACTCCGCTTTGGGTAGCCAGGGGGTCGACGGTGTTCTTCATCATCGTCAACTTGCCGGCGGTGACCGAACCGGTACTGCAGTGGCGGGAGGCCGAGATGCCGATGGCGTGTTGGATCTGTTCGGCGCTGAGACCCAGCATCCGTCCTGCAACAATCGGCGAGACCGCCGCGGTCAGGGTCGCGTGGTGCCACCCGATTTCTCGAACGCCGGGGAAGCTGGCCTCGCACATCCGCTGTTCGAATTCATAGGCCAGGGCGATGCCCAGGATCAGGTCCCGGGCGGACCCGCCGGCGCGCTCGGCAGCGGCCATCGCGGCCGGGATGATGTCCGAGGGGTGGGAGGGGTCCTGTTTCCAGTAGATATCGTTGTAGTCCATCACCCGGATCATCAGTGCGTTGAGCAAGGATGCCGAGACCGGGTCCATCTTCTCTCCGGTTACCAGGACCGTGGCGTCGCCGGATCCGGCGATCTCAGTCAGGACCCTTCGAGCCATGTGCACGTCGTGCTGTTGTGCGCCCCCGAGGGCGCAGCCGACTGAGTCCATCAGATACCGTTTGACTTCGGTGATGACCTCGCCCGGCAGGTCTTCATAGGTGGTTGAGACGGCCCATTCGGCCATGGTGAGGGTGACGTTCGACATTGGCTTCCCCGATATTTTTTTCGCCCGGCGTCGATCGCCGGGCTGGGGGATTGTAACCTGAGTGAGCTGCAGATAGGGAAATTTCCGAGGGGATATATGGGAAGCCCGGAGCGCTCTTACAGCCCTCTGGCCTCCCAGCGTCCCAGCTTCCTGGCTTCCTAGCTCAATCGCCTTGAGACCTCGGTAAGCAAGCTCAGAAGAAATGAACCATCCTGGATCTCTTCCCAGTTGAGGTATCGCCCCAGTTCGGGCAGGAGGACATCGCATCCGGGATCGGTGGCCGCGCTGGCGCCGACGGTGATGCGTCCGGCGACGGAGGCGCCTCGGTACATGTTCCGAAGGGCGTTGATGCGCTCGACCAGCGGGCCGTCCTCGCTCCAAAGGCGCCCGGATTCAAGATCCGAGAACAGGAGGAAAAGGTGGCAGTCCTGCACCAGCGGGGCACAGAAATCGGGTTCGAAGGCATCGGAGCGAAAGGCCAGGACCTCGATTCCCGTACCGTCATTCAGCCTGAGCTCCTCAGAAATCACCTGGTACCGAGCCATGCCCTCGATGTCTTCCGGGGGAGTCCTCGTCCGGCCGAACAGGGCGTCGACCGCCTGAAAGGAAGTGGCCGAAGACCATGAAAGAACGGTAATTTTCAGCCTTTTCCCCTGGGTGTCATCGCCCTGAAGTTTTTCGAGCAAGTTGGCGACCGCCTTTTCGAGGGCGTCGGTTTCACCAAACGACCTTTCCTCGGGGAGGTCGAGGCGCAGGTCGCCGGCGCCGATCAGACGGGTGACGGTCTCCAGTACAACGTGCTCGTCGATCTGGGTCCGCCGGGCCAGATCCAGGAGTTTTGCCGGGCCTGAGGCGACGTTGGCGAAAATGACGGCCTCGACCATGTCCTCTCGAGGCTGATCCCCGGGAGTGCCGACGGTGACCGTGACCTGATCCCATGGCCCCGGGAGATGCTGGCTGCACTGCTGCCACGAGCGAGCCCGGGCTTCTGTGGCCGACGCCAGCCCGGCGATATCTCCCAGCTGTTCGCCATGATTGACACGGACGTTCCCCGGTTCTGACGGGGTGATGCTGAAGCGGCCTTCGGACCATCCTAGAGCGTCGAGAAGGACCTGGCGAGACTGATAACCTTCGTCGTCCGGCAACAGGTCCCGCCCAATGCCAGTCCCGACGACCAACGCCGGTCGGCCTCGTTCCAGATGGAGTGTGACAACGCGGCGGGGCGGCCCAGCGGACACCAGACTCAGACGCCCGGAGAACGTCAGGTCGCCCAGTCGCTGAAGCAGCTCCAAGGGAGAGAGCAGGGAGAGGCTCCCCTGAGCCCAGAGCCCGGACTTTGATTGATCGTTCACGGCTAAGATTGTCTCAATTCCGTTCAGGTTTATCAAGATTTGAACTGAACCGGCCGAAAGCCCCCTCAGTTCGGCGGGAAGCCCTTCAGCATCTTGGCCATGATCTTTTCGACGCGTTCTCCGGAGGGGTTCTCATACTTGGCATCGCCCTCGATAACGCCCGTCCAGACCAGGGTCTTTGTGCGCCGGTCGATGATGTCCAGCACCAGCGAGCCTGTGGAGTACTCTCGGACCTTGCTGACCGAGCCGCCCCCGCCGTAACCGGGGACACCGTAGCCGTACCCCGACCAGCCGCCGTAACCGTAACCGCCGTAATAACCACCGTAGACGGTGTAATCGACCCGCAGGGCCTTCTTCGAGTCGATGTAATAGGCGAAGAGAAGGTCAGCCTGGGGGAGAGCAATGGCCTTTTGAAAACCCTTCTGATCCAGCATGATGTCATCAACCACCCTGCGGAGCCTGATGTCCAGGTGTTGCGGAAGCTGCTGCTCACCGGAGGGTCCCTCGTGCTGGGAGATCCAGGTGAAGGAGGAGTATTGGCTGAAATCTATCGAACGATCCCACTCATGGTCAATGTGGAGAGAGGCGCAACCGGACAGCATCAGGGTTACTGCCAGAGCGAGGGCGAACGAAACTCGTGTGAAGGTCTGCATCGATGGAGGATACCTGAGCGTGGTGCTTTGAGTCGAGGCTTGTTTCACCTTGACTTGAAAAGTAGATACAAGAGATATATACTAACCATAGAGGTGACCATGACAGACCGTGCGCGTATTTTCAAAAGTGGTGGCAGCCAGGCTGTTCGCCTTCCCAAGGAGTTTCGTTTCGACGATGCCGAGGTCCGAATTTACAGGGTTGGATCGAAGGTCATCCTCGAACCGGTTCAGCGGCGGTGGAGTGAGGCCTTTCTGGCACTTGCCGGATCGGTCGAGGACTTCCCCTATCCGCAAGACTTCGACAGCTCTGATCCTGCACCGAGTTTCGAGTGAAGTTCCTGCTTGACACAAATGTCTGCATCGACTTTCTCAACGGGCGATTCCCGTTGGTTGCCGAACGAATCCGTGAAAACGGCCCGGACGACCTTGTTCTCAGTTCCATCGTTGTTGCCGAGCTACGCTACGGCGCCCAAAAGAGCCGGAGGCAACGAGAAAACCATAAGAAACTCGACCTGCTGTTCAGTGAAATGGGCATTATCGAGTTCGACGAGGATGCGGCACAGGTCTTCGGGAACATCCGAGCGACCCTCGAGGGCCGAGGTACTCCAATCGGACCCTTTGACATGCTCATTGCGGCACACGCGCGTTCGTTGGACCTGACCTTGGTAACCGACAACACCAGAGAATTTTCCCGTGTCGATGGAATTCAATTGAAAAACTGGCGAGTCGCTCCCGAGTAAATTTTCCTCTGCGCGAAGCGCCAATAGCGAGGAGTGGGGCCGGATTGGCCGGGCTATTGCCGTCAGCCCAGTCGAGAATGCTCCAAGGCCAATACGGACCGCGCTCCTCGCTCAGCTATCGACCGAACAGGAACTTCTCATCCAGGTGCTTCTG
>DAOWGJ010000306.1 GCA_030637505.1 Holophagae bacterium | reverse complement strand
TTCCAGGCCGGCCATTTCCAGGCCGAAGGCG
The DNA here is from genome assembly GCA_030637505.1 of Holophagae bacterium. Taxonomy (GTDB): domain Bacteria; phylum Acidobacteriota; class Thermoanaerobaculia; order Thermoanaerobaculales; family Sulfomarinibacteraceae; genus DAOWGJ01. The sequence goes on along the minus strand of DAOWGJ010000306.1, from coordinate 4,531 downwards.
CCGGTCCGGAGGAATGTCAAGGCAACGATGATGCCGATTAGGGTTGAGATCTGTGCGAAGCCCCACCGAACGAGATTGAGCTGGAAGAACCTCTTGGATGCCCGGAAGATCTCGACCGACCCTCGAGAGCCCGCCGGCGGCTGCGGCTCAGGTGGGACCTTCATCATTCGGAGAACGAATGCCTTGAATCGGTCAACCATCGCTGGGCTCCCCGCCTCGACGTTCCAGCGTCTCCCGCAGGGCCCTGATCTCCCCCGTCACTTCGTTGAGGGTCTCGATCAAACGGCCCGCGGTGTCCGAGTCCATCACCACCCCGGCGGCGGCGGCTTGAGAACCCCGAGACGAAGGCCCCTCGCCTCCATGCCCGCCCCGCATGCGAGAGTAGAGGTAGTCCCGGATCATTTCGAAATCCATGAGCCCCTCAAGGACCATCTCCGCACCTGCGCTGCCGCTGGCCGTCTGGACCTCGAGCCTGGCCAAACCCAACCATCGCTCGACCAGGTTGGACCTGAGATGGATGTCCTGGATGCGGGCATAGGTCAGGTTGATCTCACGTCTGAAGAGGATGCCCCAGCGCATCGAGATGCCCTCACTGTCGAAGTGGTAGCGCAGGGTGTGATAGCGGAAATACAGCGGGATCAACACAAAGAAAAAAAACGGCCCCAAAGCCAACGACGTCAGAATGTAGTATTTCATCAAGGTCGGCGCCGGACGTGAGATGGCAAAGATGTTGGACTCGTCCACTGTGTGCTTGTGTTCCATGCCCCCAGTGTACCGGGTCCACCCCGGTTGGGTCCTAGAGACCCGGCCGGCGAATCAAGGCCAGGAACTCCTCGCGCACTTCGCGATCGGCAAAGCAGCCGCGCAGGGCCGAGGTCGTCGTCAGGGCGCCGGGTTTCTTGACACCACGCATCTCGACACACAGATGACGCGCCTCGACGACCACCATCACGCCCAGCGGTTTCAACTGCGTCCAAAGATAACCGGCGACCTGCTCGGTCAAACGCTCCTGAAGTTGCGGTCGCTTGGCGTAGAACTCCAGAATTCGGGGCAGCTTCGACAAGCCGACGATCCTCTCCTTCGGGATGTAGGCGATGTGGGCATGGCCGTAGAACGGCACGAAGTGGTGGGCACACATAGAGTAAAAGGGAATCTCGCGCTCGATCACCATGTGACCGTAGCCTTCTTCGTTGGGAAAGGTCGTCACCTTGGGCTCCGCCCCCTCGAACAGGCCGTGGAACATCTCCAAATACATCTTGGCGACGCGCTCGGGCGTGCCCTCAAAATTGGGATCATCCAGGTCCATATGGAGCTCCCGCATGACCCCTGCGATGTGGCCGGCGACCCGATCGACGATCTCCCCCTCGCGTTCACGGGGGATGCCGTTCTCCGAGTGATTGCCGAGCACCTGTTTGTCGTTCTCGTCGTGCATCGCGCACCTCCGTTTCCACTCAATCAAAGACAATAGCCTGAGAGGGCCGCCTATTCCTGAAAAACTCAATTCGCAAGCTAAGATCGTCAGGATTGACCCTAACCGCCACCTGCAGCCTGTTCGCCTCTTTCGGAGCACTCGCACGCAAGTTCGTATTGCGACACAGTCGCGTCTTTTTTGTGCACTTTGGTGTATGATGTTTTTGAGAGAACACAATAGAAATTTTGGTGCCTGATCGAGAACGGTCAGGTTTTTTGGAGGTCTCTTTCGATGGCAGGCTTTGATCAGATTTCCCATCACGACAACAACGGGATCGCTACTATCGTGGCAACGATCCCCTGCGCTGCAGTGGCGACCGACGGAGAGAACCGGGTTATTGCCCCCAATAACATGTTCGGCGATCTCATCAGACAATCCACCGACGAAATGCTCGGCGTCAACCTGTTTCAGATGCTGGACGCCAGAGACATCTTCGGTAACCTGCTGAACCGGGAAAACGAAGGCCTTCACGAGATGGCCCGGAATTTCGAGACAGTCAAAGATTTCAAGCTCAACATCACGACGGGCGAGGAGCACCACCTCTTCGTCGGGGTCTCAATCGTCATCGTTCTCGTTCCGGATTCCGACGATTACCAACTGATCTACCTGATGACGCGGATCCAACGCAGGCGGCGATCCGACCAATTCCTCGACCAGATTCTCGTCGGAGTCGGGACCGCACCAGACGGGACGTACGCTGGCGAGGAAGCGCGCGGGATGGCCGAGGTGTTTCGGCTGACCGCCCGTCAAAAGGAGGTGTTGCGCCTCCTTGCCGACGGGAAGAACTCCACCGAGATCTCGGATATGTTGTGTTTGAGCATTCACACCGTTCGCTCACACATCCAAAAAATTCTCCGAGTACTCGAGGTCAACAGCCAGTTGGAGGCCGTGACGAAGGCCCTGACACTGCGGATCCTCTAAGAACCGCCGACTCCCTTCTGCTACCATCCACCGCCGAGGCGTTGAACATGACTGAGATCCTGATCACCGGAAACCACGGCCAGCTGGGCAAAGCCACCCAGCGGCTGGCTACAGCGCGAGGAATATCGGTATCGGGCTCGGACATCGATACACTGGATATCACTGACGCCGGCCAGGTCGAGGACTGGATCGGTCTTCACAAACCACGAACGCTGATCAATTGTGCTGCCTTCACCGCCGTCGACGACTGTGAAGAACACGAAGTGGAGGCCGAGGCGATCAACGGGACTGCGGTCGGTCATCTGGCGGACTCATGCCGCCGACACGGGGCCCGTTTGATCCACGTCTCAACCGACTACGTATTCGACGGGATGGGCTCACGGCCCTATCGCGAGTCCGACGAGATCGGACCGACCAGCGCCTACGGACGAACCAAGCTCGTCGGGGAACAGATGGCGGCAAAGGCGCCCAACCACCTGATCGTTCGCACCGCCTGGCTCTACGGATTTGGCGGCCGGAACTTCGTCGAAGCCATTCGGCGCCAGATCGAGGGCGGCACTGAAGATCTGCGGGTCGTCGCCGATCAACACGGATGCCCGACATTCTGCGACGACCTGGCCACGGCTATGCTCGATCTGGCCGAAAAGGATGCATGTGGCATCGTCCATGCAGTGAACGCCGGCAACACCACCTGGCACGGCTTCGCCTCCGAAATCACCCGTCTCCTGGGGTCATCGATCCCCGTTCTTCCAGTAGGCACCGAGGCCTTCCCCCGCCCCGCCCCCCGCCCCGCCTATTCGGTGCTGGACACCACCCGACTGCAGACGATCCTCAGCCGACCGATGCCGACATGGCAAGGTGCTTTGGCCCGTTACATGGACAACACATGCGCTGGCTGATCACCGGCGCCGACGGCTTTGTTGCCGGCCACCTGCTGCCCTACCTCCTCGAGGCGGAGACCGGTGCTCAGGTCTTCGGCATGGTGTGGCGGGATGCGCCCAAAACCTCATGGCCCGAAGCCCACCCCAGGCTCCAGATCCTCCCCGGCGAGTTAGGCGACGCGCAGAGCATCGCCCAGGTTGTCGACCAGACACGGCCCGAGGTCATCCTGCACCTTGCAGCTGCGTCTTCGGTGGCCCAGTCGTGGCAAGATCCCGAGCCTGCCTACCGGGCCAATATTCTGGGACAACTCCACCTCCTGGAAGCTGCACGATCCATGAAGACCATGCCGATCGTCGTTATTGCGTCGTCGGCCGAGATCTACGGACGCGACGGCCACAACGGCGAGGCCATTGCCGAGGAGGCCCCACTGCGGCCACTCTCGCCCTACGCCGTCACCAAAGCTGTCCAGGACCTCCAGGCCGGCCAGTACTTCGCGGCCCACGGCCTTCCGACCATTCGCTTGAGGCTCTTCAACCACACCGGTCCGGGCCGGCCGCCTCACTTCGTCGCGTCGAGCTTCGCCAAACAGCTGGCCGAAATCGAGCGAGGCCTACTCGAGCCGGTGATCCATGTCGGCAACCTCGACGTCGAAAGGGACTTCACCGATGTCCGGGATATCACCAGGGCCTGGCGCCTGGCCGCCCTGCACGGTCGCCCAGGAGAGGCCTACAACGTCTGTTCGGGCAGCCCAACACCGATTCGTCGGATCTTGGGACTTCTCCTCGAAAAGACCAACATCGAGGTCGAGGTACGAACCGATGCCTCCCTCCTGCGAACAGGGGAGATCAAGAGCCTCTACGGCAACCACTCCCTGTTTTCCGAGACCACAGGGTGGCAGCCCGAAATTCCCCTCGAACAAACGCTCGGCGACCTGCTCCAATGGTGGAGGAAGACTGTCCGCGCGAACCGCTGAACCCGAAAAAAGCAGTGCCAAAGTACCAAAAACACCGTCGTCTCTTGAGATCCAGACCTCTTCGTGGCATCGTAGTAGCCCGCGTGATCCGACAAGGATCGTAAGGAGAATCGACCATGGACCAAATGCGCCGCAATTTGATCGCACAGTGGGCCTTCGACACCCGTTCCATCCTGGGCCGCTTTCACCTCTGGCTTGAGGATGTCGAGGTGCACTGGCTCGATGGACAGCCGGACAAGGATCACGCCTTCACCGGCCCCTCCCTGGAGCGTGGTTTCATCGTC
>DAOWGJ010000344.1 GCA_030637505.1 Holophagae bacterium | reverse complement strand
TGGAAAAGAGGTCGGGCAGCCAACCTGCTACAGCAATTCAGGGCTGATGTTGGACCTTTTGGCGCCATCGGAATACCTTCGTGTCGCAGAGGCGGGGGGCAATACGACGGCCTTCGGCGGCACTTCGGGAGCCGCCCCCTACGTCACCGGAGGAATCGCGATTCTCCAGCGGGCGTACCCCGACTTGCCTCCGGCCCACCTTCGCCAACTGCTGAGGGCCTCCAAGACTCTGGTGACCGATCCGGAGAGCCACCGTACCCTTCCGTTGACCGATTTGATCACCGCGCTTCAGCCGGAGGGTCTGTTTCTGGGAGACGCCTTGGATGCGAACCTGCCTCTGAACGAAGCTGGACCGTTACTCTCCCATTCGTTTGTGGACTCGTGGGGCCCGGTCGGATCCGTCCAACTGACCCTCAGGATCACCCATCCCCAACCCGAGAGACTCGAGATTCGGCTACGCAGCCCAGAGGGTCGAGATGTCCTGGTGTACGACGAAACCGTACCCACACCTTCTGAGCATGCCCTGATCGGTACCTTCCCCGTCGATTTCAGGCCGGCTGAAAGCCTCAATTCCTTCATAGGCGGCGAGCGCCACGGCGTGTGGGAACTGAGTGTCGTGGATCTGCTGCTCGAACCCCATGTCGCTCAGGTCGAAAGCTGGAGCCTACAGGTCGATGACCTCGTGCCGCCCTCTGAGACCAGATCACCCCAAATGACCTTTCTTCCCGTGGCCGCCCGCGGTCCCGGAGAGGCGGGGACTCGGTGGACCACCGACCTCAAGATCTTCAACCCCTCCCCCTTTACGCCTGCCCAGGGGCGCCTCTACCTTGTCCAAGAGGGGGCGAACGGCACCGAGCAGTACCTCCCTCGGCCCCTGTTCATCCCTGCCGGCGCCCAAGTCGCCCTGGACGACGTCATTTCCGACACCTTCGGTCTGAACTCCGGCGCCGGTCAGGTGCTGATAGATACCTCGACAATGCCCATGATCGCCGGGGGCGCCATCGCCACGCAGGCAGCTTCCGGAGGCGCCTTCGGCCAGTTCGAGCACGGGATCACCGCCTTGAGGGCCACCCGACTGATTCTGCCCCACATCTCAGGCGGGCCGAATTTCAGGACCAACGTCGGCCTGTCCGAAAACGGCGGCACTACGGCGGCGGCAACACTCAGCCTCTACGATGCCGCTTCAGGATCTCTCATCGGCCAACCCCTTGAAATCGAAGTGCAGCCCTTTTCAATCTCTCGAGTGGACGGAATCCTCCAGGCGGTAGGTGCGTCGCCGTCGACGGCGGAAGCCTTCGCCGTCGTCGAGACCGGCGACACCGTGTCCGCATGGGCATCCGTCGTCGATGAAAAGACGGGAGACGCGGTGTTCGTGGTGGGCGCCGAACCGACCCCCGAGAACGCCGTCATGATTCCGGTAATCGCCAGGACCGCAGGCGTTGGAGGGACCAACTGGCGCTCTGATGTCCGAATCGTCGCCGTCGGTGAGGGCGCCGCAGACCTCGAGATGGAATTCCGGCCCTCGGGCTACCTCGTTGACCCACCGATCACCGCCGCCATGACCGTTGAAGGGGGAACAGGAGCGGTGCTCGAGGACATTGTCGAGCTGGTTTTCGGCATGGACGACGCCGCGGGGTCACTCCGCATCATCCCCGGGCCCGGCAGTCCACCCCTTGCGGTCACTTCGAGAACCTACAACCAGAGCCTCCAGGGGACCTACGGCCAGTCTATCCCGCCAATCGCGGCCGGGAGCAGGGGGACAGCCACGGTCATCGGCATCGAAGGCTCGACTGATCAGCGCTCCAACCTGCTGGTCTGCGAAGTCCAAGGTGAGGCCGTTGAGGTCGAAGCCACGCTGCGAGACCAGCACGGCGATATCCTCGGCATGCCTGCACTCCTTGCGGTTGAAGCCTTCGGCCTGGTCCAGGTCAACGATGTTTTCACGGCGTTTGGCGTCTCACCTCGGCCCAACTGCCGGATCGACGTTCGCCGCCTCACCGGGCAGGGTTCGTTCTTCGCGCTGGCCTCGGTCGTCGACCGCCATACCGGAGATGCCGTCGCCATCTCGATGACGGAGGTTGAGTGAGTTTGAGGCTCGATACTTGATACTTGATACTCGATTGTGACCGTAGTCATCGACTTATTCTCTTCATGCCTTACACTTAGCATGGTGAGAGGCCTGATTTTTTCTTCATCGACCCGTTGGGGGACCCTTGCACTGGCCCTGATCTGTGCCGTGCCGGGATGGGCTGCGTCCCCGTCGATCACCGTTTTGACCGGGACGACCGTTCACTGCGACAGCACCGGGAGCGGTGGATATCCGACGACAATCCAGTGGGTCGTCACCCCTCCGGGCGGAGGGCCGCCGACCAAACCTACCTCGACCGAACCGGCATTTGACCTGGTTGTCGACATTCCGGGTCTGTGGACGGTCGACCTCAGCCTGGAGTACGCCCACCAGGTCGATGGTTCTCTGTGGTCAACCCAGGACCAGGGCGTCATCAATGCCAAGAGCGTCGTCGCCGACCTCGACCCCGGCCCGCTTGTCGTCACGACGACCGAGACGATCACTCTCGATGGTTCGGGCTCGCAGATCTCTGCCCTGGCGGTGGCATCGGCGGTATTCAAGGTTGACGGAGCCGCGATCGACGGCTGCACCTTCCCGGGCCCGGTCACCGACCCGGCCACCTTGATCTGCGCGTTCCCGGCCTCCGACCTCGGAGTGGGAACCTTCGTCGTCTCCCTGGAACTGACCGACTCGGTTGGTGGATTCACCGACACCGCCGAAGCGACCCTCGAAATCATCGAAGAACCGCCCTTTACTGTCGATTTCCTCTGGAACCCCAGCGGCTCCGACCCCCTGACTCTCCTGGTGGAACTGGTTCTCTCCGCCGGCTGGACCTTCAGCGACCTTGAAAACGCCGTCTGGGAGTTCGGCGACGGCGGCCCGCCGGAGGATGTCACGTGCTCGTCCTTTAACTTCTTCTGTCAACTTTGGAGCCACGAATACTCGGCAGACGGCTTCTACGACGTGACGGTGACCGTCACAACTTCGGGCGGCCAATGGGACTCCGTGACTCGCCAGGTGACGATCGGGGATCCGCCGCCCACGCCAACCGCCGACTTCACGGCATCGCCGGCCGCAGCGACGGTCAATAGCCCTGTCATTTTCACCTTCACGGGGAGTTGCACCGACGTCTGCACATACTTTTGGGATTTCGGCGACGGTTCAACCTCGACCCTGCTCAATCCGACCCACACCTTCGTCGCCCCGATTGACCGGGAGGTCAGCCTGACGGTGGCCAATGGCACGGGACAGGACGTGATGACCCAGACCATCCCGGTTTCCAACTGCTGGTCCCCCATCGGCACGATCACCCAGAGCGGCTCATGCTACGGCGCGCCGATCGGCCTGACGGCCCCCGCCGCGGACGCCGTCGTCTGGAGCACCGGTGCAACCGGCCCCGTGACTACCGTCGCGGCACCCGCGCTCTATTGGGCCCACCTCCTGCAAGGCCTCGACTGCTGGGCCTATGTTGAACACACCGTCATCCTCGAGCCGTGCCAGGGCAGCCCTGAGGGCAACGTCGACATGGACCTCCAGGGGCACGTCGATGCCGCGGACATCCAGGCCCTGATTCGCGAGTTGTCCGATGGTGACGGCGAGCTTGTCATCGACAGCTGGGGCGGCGAGTTGGGCGCCCCCGGCGCCGATCTCACCGGCGCCACCGGACCTGATGGTCTGATCACCGGCGATGACCTCGACCGTCTCCTCGAGGTGCTCTTTTTGGGGGAGTGACTTCGCCCTGCTGTCTGCCGGAAGGAAAATAAATCAGCGACATCCCGTAGCCCGCACTTCTCACCGGTTTTCGTTGCGAGGGGTGGAAGACGCGGTGAGATGCAGTGTTTTCGCAGATAGGGACATCGCGCCAAGCCCGAAGGGGCTGTCGAGCCGGCAGGCTCGTGCCCGCAAAGCGGGCGGCGTGGGCGGCGAATGAGGCATAGTTCGCACTATGTTGATTGAGTGAATTCAAGTAGACGCTGTAGATCGCTGTGTATTTCGCGCCGTAGCAGATCACTGGTGAGAAGTGCGGGGTAGGGTGGGCCTTGGCCCACCATCTGAAGCCTTCGCCAGAATTCAGCGATGGCAAAACTGTGTGACGGGCTTCGTTTTTCATCCCTCCGTCAGCCATCGTTGCCCTTTGGTGGGCCAAGGCCCACCCTACAGCTGCTCGTTGTCGACTTGGGGGCTGCGATGTCCTTTGCCCACGCTGGCCGCTTCGCGGCCTCCACGGCTTCGCCGTGATCGCCCTCCGGGCGATGCGCGATGTCCCTATCCATTGACCCGGGCGAACTCCTTCATGAAGTCAACCAGGACCTGGACGCCCTCGGGCGGCATCGCGTTGTAGATCGAGGCCCTGCAGCCGCCCACTGAACGATGGCCCTTGAGGCCGACCATGCTGTTGGCGGCAGCTTCGGCGACGAACTTCGCCTCCAACTCTTCCGACGGCAGGCGGAAAACGACGTTCATGTAGGAACGACTGTTCCTCTCCACCGGACAGCTGTAAAAGTCCGGCATCGCATCGAACAGCCCGTAGAGCAGATCGCCCTTTGCGCGGTTGCGGGCCTCGACGCCGGCCAGCCCGCCATGGCTCTTG
>DAOWGJ010000046.1 GCA_030637505.1 Holophagae bacterium | reverse complement strand
GGTTTCAGGGAGCGGCGGACGCGGTTCGTCAGAACATCAACATCATCAGGGATGTCAGGTCGGAACATGTCGTGATTCTGGCCGGCGATCACATGTATCGCATGGATTACCGGCAGTTGTTGAGCGACCACGTCGAAAACGACGCGGATATTACGATCGGGGTCATGCCATGTTCGGAGGCGGAAATTGCCGAATTCGGTGCTGCCCGGGTTGACGAGGGCGGTCGGATCCTTGAGTTCCGGGAAAAGCCCAAGACCGCCGATGCCAGAGAGGGCATGGAGGTCTCTCAGGATCTGCTCCGCCGCAAAGGCGTGCAGGCTGATCAGCCTTTCCTGGCGTCGATGGGCATCTACCTATTCAAGAGAGAAGCCCTGTTGGAAGCGCTGGACAATGAGTTGGTAGATTTTGGGGGAGACATCATCCCGGCCGAAGTGCCTCGCCGCCGTGTTCAGGCTCACTTTTTCAAAGGATATTGGCGGGACATCGGAACGATACGCGCGTTTTTCGACGCCCACATGGATTTGGTTCGAAGTACTGCTCCCTTTTCGTTTCACGATGCCGCCTGGCCGTTCTATACACGACCGAGGTACCTGCCGGGCGCCCTGTTACAGGACTGCCGGTTTGACCATGCGCTGCTCGGTGAGGGCTCAGTACTCGAGGGCGCCACTGTCAGTCATTCGGTGATCGGGATCCGGTCTTCCGTACGTGGAGCAACCCTTGATCATGTGCTGTTGATGGGCGTCGACTCCCACTATCCGGATGCCGGTTCTTCGGCGCCTTTGGTGGGAGTTGGGTCTGGGTCCGTTATTCGGAATGCCATTATCGACAAGAACGCCCGCATCGGCCGTGATGTCCGGATCGTCAATGAAAAGGGTCTGACGGAGGCCGACGGCGATCAGTGGTTTATTCGAGACGGCCTGGTTGTCATTCCCAAGAACGCCGTGATTCCGGACGGAACGGTGATCTGAGGCGTTCGAGTCCCAGGAGAATTCAAGCCCCGTCGATGGAGGTCGAGCATGTCTCAAGGCGTCAAGGTCAACTCGCGAGTACTGGACATGGAGTACGCTGTTCGAGGACCGATTCCCCAACGCGCGGCGGAGATGGCTGCTCAGGGTCGGCGGATTATTCCCTGCAACATCGGAAACCCACAGGCCCTCGGTCAGCCACCGATCGGATTTTACCGCCAGGTCCTCGGTCTGCTCGAGAATCCTGCCTCGATCACCAGGGAACGGAGCCTCCGAGCCGCCGGCATAACGGAGGCCCTTGGAGAAGATGTGATCGACATCGCGGCCGCAATGCTCGAAGGGAGCCGGACCGGCACGGGCGCCTACACTGAGAGTGCGGGTTTCCGATTTATTCGGGAAGCGGTGGCCGGTTTTATCGACTCCAGGGATGATGTTGCCTCAGACAGCCCGAACGCTGCTGATCCAGACGCTATTTTGTTAACAGACGGCGCTTCCGGAGGGGCCGTGTACGTCCTTGAGGCCCTGATTTCTGGACCGAAGGACGGGATTTTGGTGCCGATTCCTCAGTACCCCCTCTACTCGGCCACTATTACCCGGTGTGGCGGTGTCCTGGTGGGCTATCACCCGGACGAAGAGCAGGGCTGGGCGTTGGGACGAAAAAACCTCGAAGCTCCCCTCAAGGCCGCCGTCGAGGACGGCATCGAGGTCAAGGCGATTGTCGTCATCAATCCAGGGAATCCTACGGGGGCTCTTCTGGACAGGCAGTCGATGGGAGATGTCGTCGATGTCGCGCGCGAGTGGGGGCTTGCCATCATCGCCGACGAGGTCTACCAAGAGAATACCTATGGTCAGGAGTGGTGTTCCTTTGCATCGCTCATCGGCGATGAGCCGGCACCACTATTTTCTCTGCATAGCGTGTCCAAGGGTTTCTATGGCGAGTGTGGCCACAGGGGCGGCTACTTGGAGGTGCGGCACGCACAACCAGTTGCCGGGACAAATCTCGATATGAGAGACATCCTCGTTAAACAGGCTTCGGTCAATCTCTGTCCCAATACAATGGGACAATTTCTGGTTCATTTGATGGTGACGGGGCCTCGCGAGGGCTCAGAAACACACCGAGTATTTCTCGAGGAGAGGGCGCGGGTGCTGGATGATCTCCAGGCCAAGGCGTCGATGATTCGAGGGTATTTCGATCAAATGGCCGGAGTGGAGTGCTTCGGAAGAACCGGTGCGATGTACCTCTTCCCTCGCCTCGGCCAACTGCCGGAGGGTAAGACCGACTTCGACTACTGCATGGCCCTGCTCGAGGAGACTGGTCTGGTCACCGTCAACGGGGCGGGTTTCGGGCAGGCGCCGGGAACCCACCACCTCCGGATCGCCTTTCTGCCACCGTTTGAGTTGATCGAAGAGGTGATGCCCGAGTGGGTGGCGTTTCATAATGGGTGGCAGGGATAGACTCAACGGGTGGCCACAGGGGGCCACCCCTACAAGGCATCGGCCGCCAAGGACGACCGTAGGGGGCGGGTCCCCGTGCCCGCCCGATTCCCACCCTGAGAGGTCTGACAACATGAAAAGGTGGTCCAGATTGCTGACTCAAAACTTGGTCGCAGCCTCTTTCCAGTTTCCAGTATCAGTCTGACTCTATCGACGGCGCCAACTCAACCAACTCCATCGCGTCGGGAATGGCCTCGGGGTTACGAAGCAGGGACTTGCAATTCTGTTTTGCGGACACATGAGGCAGGTCGCCATCTCGCCATACCAGGCCGATGCTCCTCGCACGGCCCCGTTTCTTGGCCAGATACATCAGGCGATCCGCTACATCGATCAACCGGGGCCACTGATCGCTTGATTGAAAGTCCGTCGTACCCAACGGAAATTGCAGGAATCCGAACGAGGCCCTGATTGGGATCACAGTGCCGTCAGGGCCTTCCAGGTGGCATTTGTTGAATCGGTCGAGGATTCTCTGGGCAAAAACGAGGGTGCCTTCACGGTCCATGCCTCTGGCGAGAATAACGAACTCTTCTCCTCCCCAACGAACGGCCTGATCGCACTCCCTCATCTCGTCCGACAGGACGCTCCCACACCGTTCGAGGGCCTGATCGCCGACATCATGACCCCAACGATCGTTGACGGCCTTGAAGTGGTCCAGGTCAATCATCATGATGACGGCTGCGTGGTAATGACTGATGTTGTCGCCAGGACCGAGACGGATCACCTCCCGCTTGAGGATCGACATCTCAACCGGCAGGACATCGGCCAGCGCCCGCCTATTTCCCAGGCCTGTCAGGGGGTCGGTTCGCGAAAGCTCCGTCAGTTGGCGGTTCTGTTCCTGAATCTGTCGGTTTGCGGAATCCAGGTCGGAGGTTCGCTGCTCGACCTCTTCCTCCAACCACGCCTGTCGTCTCAACCGTCCCCGGTTTCGAAGATGGAAGAGGCCGGCGCCGAGAAGGGCGGCCATCACGATCGCGATCAACTGAAACCACTGGGTCCGGTACCACGGGGGGCGCACGTCCAGGTCAACCCACAGAGTCTTGGCTGACGGGACGCCGTCGTTGTTGACCGCCTGGATGCCGAATTTATATTTGCCGGCCGGAAGGGCGTGATAGGTGATGTGGCGATCAGTCGTCGGAGGGCTGAACTGCTTGCCGAAACACGTCAGTGCCAGTCGAAAGCGGACCAACTCCGGGGCGACGAAGCTGGGTGCGGCAAACTCGAACCGGAGGTGCGTGGTGCCGGGATCGATGCGCAACGCCAAGGCGCTGTCCTCACCGGTCGTGGAGATGGGATGAAATGCAGGATGTGTTCTCCCGTTGGAACGCACATTCTCAAGGACAACCTCCGGCGCAACGAGATTTCGGCTCAAAAGGGTCGGGTCGACCACCGTAACCCCGTAGGCCGTGCCCAACCAGAGCCGGCCCTGAGAATCCCGCAATGCAGAGCCTTCGGCAGCCTCTGTGTCTGAGAGACCTTCATGGGCGGTGAATGTCCTCAAGACCTCACCGTCAGGCGTTATGACAGAAACACCGTGGGTCGTACCGGCCCAAATCCGGCCGTTAAGGTCCTGGGTCACGGCGATGACGGAGCTGTTTGGGAGACCGTGCTCGACCCCGATGACCAACCCAGGTCCGTCATCGTTGATACCTCGAATCCACAAGCCCGCGTCGGTCCCGACCAGCAGCTCGCCCCGGGAACTCAATGCCAGGGTCCATACGCGTTTGGTAGGGAGGCCGTCACTCTCGTTAATGACCTCGAATGCCGTGCCATCAAATGAGGCGATCCCGACATTGTCCAGGACCATCCACAATCGGCCGTCCTGTCCTTCGGCCAGTGAGCGGACCATTCGGCCCGGGAGGCCCTGGTCCTCGCCCCAAAATTGCCACCTTGAGCCGTCCCACATCGCCAGGCCGAGGTCGGTCGCCATCCACATGCCGCCGTCGCGTCGAGGGATCAGGTGCCGGATGAAGTCGTCAGTAAGACCATCGCCGGTGTCCCAGCAGCGGAGACTGGATTCGGTTTTTCGGCAAACCCCGTTGACGGTTCCGACCCACAGGGAACCTTCCGCGTCATGGGCCAGCGTGAAGACTGTTTCGCTCGGTAGGCCGTCTTCGAGGCCGAGGGTCGGCCCCCAGTGATCGCCGCACCAGGACACAACGCCGGCATCGGTCGTTGCCATCCAGATGCAGCCGTCCTCATCCTCACTGAAGGCCCAGGCGGAGTGGGCTGGGAATCCGGTTTCCTGAGTGAACAAAGTCCAGGGCGTTGGAGGAATCTGAAACAGCCCTGAACCCCAAGTCCCTACCCATAGATTGCCTTCCCTGTCTTTGAGGAGCGCCGAGATCTCGAGGCGTTCTCCCCGAGGGCGAAGCGAGATCTTTTCGACCGTTCCGTCGGCGTGGCGCCGCCACAGGCCCTGATCGGTCCCGATCCACAGTCCGCTGCCGCTTTCGTCGGTGAGGAGAACGACGACCTCACCTTCGATGTCCGGTGTCATCCACGTCACTTCATTTCCTTGAATCAGGCCCAAGGTGTGGTGTTCGATCGCGATCCAGGTGTGATTCGAGTTTTCGGCTGCGGCCATCAGGGTTTGATCCTCGGCGAGTTCCAGCAGGGGGACAGCCTCGAGATTCTTATCGATTTTCAGGGCAATGCGGCCGAGGGCGAGCACACTTTCTCCAGCTCCTTTGACAATGGCGAAGACCGGACGACTGTCGATGACAGACCAGTGGCCGTTTCTGTAAGCGACGATGCCCTTCGCGGATCCGACTAGGATCGTTCCGTCCTGAAGTGCTCGAACTGCTCTCAGAATCTCACCTTCGGGCAGAGGAAGATCCGGGATAGTCTCGATCGAGGCGCCGTCCCAATGTGCAAGACCGGCGAGGTCAGAAGCGATCCAGGCATCAGAATTCAGGGTGTCGACAGCATTGACGACGTTGTCCGGCAACCCGTCCTCGCGGGTGAACCGCCGAAAGGTCTGGCCGTCGAAGCGGCAGAGGCCACCCTGGGTCGCAACCCAAAGGTAGCCGTCGGCATCCTGTGCCATCCCGGAAACCTGGCTCTGGACCAGGCCTTCGCGAACTGTGAAATGGCGGGTTGGGCGCCACTGGCACTCGGCAGGCGACGGCAGCAATACGGCCGCCGACAAAGCAATGAGAGCGGCCCTCAAGAAAAAGGGTCTCCGTACCATTACCCTGATTGTGACGGAATTTACTCAGAATTGCGAATAATCCTGTCCGCAACGATGGATGCGGCCTTTTGAACAGGCGGACTCAACCTTTCTCCAAGGTCCAGCCGTCCAGGCTCGATTCCCCACAGCCGGTAGGTGATATTCCCCATTTCAGGATAGGTGAGGTGGATCCAGCGCAGTCCCTCCGGGAGACTGAGGTGGTGCACGGTCGCGTGGCGTTGTGGAATGGACATCACCTGATCGTGACTGAGGGTGTGGATCGTGCCTGGAGGGTCCCGCCGAACCAAAGCGTCCACCATCCAGATTTGTTCCTCTCCCTGCCAGAAGGACGGGAGGATCAGGCTGTCACTGCCGCATTCGACAACCCGGAGGTGCGACGGAAGAGTCCTCTCGGCCAACTCGCGGATGACCATCGGGCCCACGCCGTCGTCGCCCATCAGGGTGTTCCCGAAGCCTACTACCAGGATTGTCGCCGCTGCCATGGCTGTCTATTCCCCTCCGTGCCTTTATTTGGGCTGAGAACTCAGCCTCCTGCAAAATTCAGTAGGGTGGGCCTTGGCCCACCATCGTGCGCCTTTGTTGGTGGGCCACGGCCCACCCTACGTTCCTCCTTACCTTTTTGTGGCTTCCCCCCTATTTTTGCAAGCAGCAAAGCTGAGAGCTGATAGCTGACAGCTGATAGCGGAGGACTGACTCCGGTCAGTCCTCCCTGATCACATGCACCGAGCACGAGATGCAGGGATCGTAGGCGCGAGCGACCATCTCGAGTTGCAGTTTG
>DAOWGJ010000326.1 GCA_030637505.1 Holophagae bacterium | reverse complement strand
TGCTGTTCCTGTCGCTGAGACTGATCCTGTACCTGCGCCTGTTTGCTGACTCTGACGCGGTCCCTGTCCCTGCCCCTGATTTTGCTCCCCGGCCTTCGGGGGCGCCTCCCGGCGCCCCCGAAGGCCGGGGTTGGAGGCCTGGTCTGCGACGGGGGTCGTTTCGGCGACAATGGACAGCTACTGCAAACCGAGACCGGCGACCCAACTGCCTGGGCGATCCCCCCTTGGTCATGTCCACGGATTGACGACCACGATGCCGGTCGGTTCGATGTCGGCTTCATTGCGCGTTACGACCGCACAGCCGTGGACCTTTGCGGTGGCGGCTATCAGGACGTCGATTGCTGGAAGTGGCCGCCCACGGCCCTCGGCCTCGCCGAGCATCACGCCCCACTCGCCGGCCACAGCCGTGTCTATATCGAGAATGCGGCCTTGGAAACGGATGAGGAGTTCACCCTCAAGCCACTGTTGGAGTTCGGCGCGTCGTCGCCCGGGCTGGAGTTTGGAAACCCCTTTTTGCAACTCACCAACGGTGATGACGCTCAGGAAAAGTCGGTGTTCATTCTGAGCGCCAACCCAGTCACGGACCCCGGCATTGGGACGTGGCTTGACCAACTCCGAGAGAACACAGGTGTCGAGGAGGAAGCTCACAGATCGATCTCACGGCCAAGCTCTTTTGAGCGCTCTACGTCGATTTCGATGCCGCACAATGGGGATGTCCGAAGAAAATCGACCAAATTGACCTCCGGCATGACGAGACGCCGATAGTCCTCGACGGACATGACGACAGCCGCCTCCCTGCCCCGCCGAGTGACGATCTGAGGCCCGGAGCGTTCAGCTTCGTTGACCACCTCACTGAAACGGTTCTTCGCATCCTGCAGTTTCCACGTCGATCCCATGACGACCTCCATGATTGCAGTCTAGACTGTCTAGCCAGGAACGTCAATCCTACTGCTGATCCTGACTCGGTCACTGCGCCTGCTATTCTCAATTCAGCGTCGTGACGTCCCGTTGAGGCGCCATCAGGAGGTTCGAGATGCGCGCTGTGTATTTCGCCATCGTTGTTCTGATCGTCGTAGGCCCTGTTTCGATGGCCGCCGAGGCACCATCGTCTGAGATAATCGAAACTCTCGAGGGCCGCCACGAGGCTCTGCGGCACCAGGTTGACGCGCTGTCGAAGAGCATCGACGACCTTCTCTGGTTCCACCGCGTCGGCGACGTCGCCGTCGTCGACAAAGTGCGCATCTACGGCCCCTCTCGCTGGAAAGAGGCCAATCCCGACGCGATCGGCGCCGGCAATCCGGTCAAGTTCTACAGCTACGTTTTCACACCGAGGGGCTTTGAGGACACAACAAAACTCCCACTCCTCATCCTCCCCCACGGAGGCGTGCACTCTGATTTCACGACCTATTACGCCCATATCGTGCGCGAGTTGATCGCGCAGGGCTATGTCGTGGTCGCGCCGGAGTTCCGGGGCTCGACGGGCTACGGAAAATCGTTCTACGAGATGATCGACTACGGCGGGCGTGAGGTCGGAGACTGCGTGGCGGCACGGGACTGGGCTGTCGCGAATCACCCCCGGGTTGACCCGGACCGGGTCGGCATCCTCGGCTGGAGCCACGGCGGCCTGATTGCCCTGATGAGCCTGTTCGACCACCCTCAGTCGTTTGCCTGCGCCTTCGCCGGCGTCCCGGTGTCGGACCTGGTCATGCGCATGGGCGTCTGGGGACCCGAGTACCAAGCCTATTATGATGCCGACTACCACATCGGTCAGACGCCTGAGGAAAACCTCGAGGAGTACAAACGGCGCTCTCCGGTTTGGAATGTACACAAGCTGTCAAAACCCTTGCGCATCCACACGAATCCCCACGACGAGGATGTCACCTTCATCGAGGTCGAACATCTGATTCAGGCCCTGAAGGCCGAGGACAAGGACTTCGAGTACCAGATCTACGACGTCCCGGGAGGCCACAGTTTCGACCGGCTCGACACTCCGGAGGCCTGGGAAGGCCGGAAAGCGATTTACGGCTTTCTCGCCAGATATCTCAAACCGCCTCAGCCGAAAGTGCCGTTGGGTATCAGCGCCGCAGGCAGGGCTGCACCATAGAGGCCCGGACCGGAGCTTGACAGCCGGGCTCGGATGCCCGTTAATCGTCCTGATGAATATACACACTGAGGCTCTGTTCAGACCCTTCCCCTTCGGCTCAACCACCCTGTGGAATCGGATCGTCATGGCGCCGATGACGCGCAGCCAGTCGCCCGGCGGCATCCCCACGCCGGAGGTCGCCTCCTACTACCGCAGAAGGGCAGAAGGCGGAGTCGCCCTGATCGTTACCGAGGGCACGGTCGTCGATCACCCCGGGTCGAACGGCTACCCTTCCGTCCCCCGGATCTACGGCGCCGAGGCTCTCGAAGGATGGCGTCACGTGGTCGAGGAGGTTCACCGAGCGGGATCGGCGATCATTCCCCAACTCTGGCACGTCGGCAGTGTCCGACAGCCCGGAATGGAGCCCGACCCGTCAGTTGGCGGTTTCGGGCCGTCCCCCATACTCCACCCGACTCACGGGGATTCGGGCTCGCCTCCGACCGCTCTCGGGAAAGACGGCATCGCGACCGTCATTGAGGCATTTGCCCAAGGAGCCGCCAACGCCCAGTCGGTCGGCTTCGACGGAGTGGAAATCCACGGCGCCCACGGCTACCTGATCGATCAGTTCCTGTGGGAAAAGACCAACCAAAGAACGGACGACTACGGCGGATCACTGGAACATCGCCTCCGCTTCGCCACCGAGTTGGTCAGCGCAGTACGTACCGTCGTCGGCCCCGATTTCCCGATCGTCTTCCGCTTCTCCCAATGGAAGATGGGTGATTACCTGGGCAAGTTAGCCCGCGACCCGCAGGAACTGGAAACACTCCTGACGCCCTTGGCCGATGCGGGAGTCGACGTCTTCCACGCCTCGACCCGGAAGTACTGGAAGCCGGAGTTCAAAGACTCGGACCTCAACCTGGCCGGCTGGACCCGAAAAATCACCGGCCGCCCGACAATAACAGTCGGAAGCGTCGGACTGGACAGCGACTTCCTGGGCGCCTTCATGGGCAAATCGGCCGGCCCCATGAGCATCGAGAACCTCCTGGAACGACTGGAGCGAGACGAATTCGACCTGGTCGCAGTCGGTCGCGCCCTGATCGCCGACCCCCAGTGGCCCACCAAGGTACAAACAGGCCACTTCGACGACATCGAGCCCTTTACGCCGGAGGCTTTGGCAAAGCTATAAATAGGCTGACGACTTAGGCGCCTGCAAAATTCAGTGATAATCGGGCGGAGACAACCTCCGCCCTTTCATTCTCTTCCTCGCCGGATTAGATTTTCTGAGCGATTATTGTATGCGCCCACCCTACATTCTTCTTCGTTTTTGTGACTCTTTGTGCCTTTTTGTGGCTATTTCTTGATTTTTTGTAGGCGGCTAGGCTGAGAGCTATCGTTTCATCCCTCCGCGATGACTCCAAGGAGATCTTCCATGGTGGCAATGGCGTGCGTGTGAAGGCGCCAGCGCTTTTTCCACTTCAAGGCTTCCTCCGCCCGGAAAGCAATCTCTCCGTCCGGTACGGTCAGGATGCCCCATTGGGGAGTCGGCGCCATTTCGATCCACTCGAAAACCCAGGTCAATTCGTCGATTCTCTCCGGGTCACCGACCCATGCCATCACTGCGGGATAGTCCGCCATCCGGGCTTTGACCTGCTTCAGGGCTTCAGAAGACGCAAGAGATACAACGTGGATTATCAAACCATCGCCCGCACCCCGAAGTGCAAGGGTCGCGACTCTGCCTCCCCGCCAGGCCGCCGTTATCGATTCGCCGGATACCGCCAGGTTCTCCGGCGGAAGGGCCTGTCTGACTTCGAGGAAGGCGCCGTACACCGTGGGTTCAACCAGAATCAGCACATGTGGCAACTCCGAGGAAAAACCACGGCGCTCCACGGACCTGATCACGGCCTCAACGGCCTGGCCGCAGCTGACCCCGACATCTCCGTCGGCGTCTTCCCTCAATACCCCCTTTGTGCCCGCGTCGATAACCCCACTGTGCACCATGAATCGGACTGCCAAGGCAATTGTCTTGGGCGCCCATCGTTCCATCGCCTCAATGCCTCGAATAGAAATTCCATGATTGGACCGAATTTCGTCGAATACCGCCTCTACCGGTATCGATCCCCACTCCACAGCCGTGGCCAGGGTTTGATCGGTACCTGAGCGAATTGAGAGGGGGACCTGATCGTCGACCTCCGGCCACCGTGAAAGTTCGTCGACCAGCCAGGCGGCGGTGAACATTACCTTCTGGATTGGAATCTCCGGACCGTTCGCTCCCGCCGCAGATGGGACCTGGCCATCAAATCGAAACGTCCCCGAAGACAAATCCATCATGGTCAGCACTGCCTCGATGCCCTCAAGACGACCCCACGTGGCCGCTATCGGCCGCCCTTCAACCACCACCAGCGTCCCTCTTCGGTCTCCCGATCCCACTTCCAAGACTCCGTTCGTGGCGTTGTGCAACAGGCTTTGGATCACCTCGGCAAAAGAAAGCACGTCCAGACGCCCCTGAAATTCGGGCCGATCCGAGATATGGCCGTCAATCAACCGATTGAGCCGCAACAGGAGTTCCTCCGGATCGAAGGGCTTTCCGATGTATTCATCCGCCCCGCCCCGAAGGCCCTTGACGCGATCTTCAGCCTCACCGAGAGACGAGAGCATCAACACCGGGAGTCTCTTGGTCTCGGGGTTGGTGTGGAGGTCCTTGAGCACCTCGAAACCGGAGCGGCCCGGCATCATCACGTCCAAGATGACCGCATCGACTTGATGGGAAGCCGCCAGGAGCGCAGCCTCCTTGGGGTTGGCGGTGGCGACGACCTCGTGCCCTCCCCCAATCAGCGTGTGCTCCACCAGCTTGAGCGTCATCGCGTCATCGTCAACAACCAAGATCATACCCATAAGATAGTCTCACTGCCGTTCATGATGATCCCAACTCTCAACGAGAGCCTCCATTTCGAGCCTGGCCCGCTCGAACGCCATGACCACGAAGTTGACCAACCGGTCCGCTTCTTCCAAGTCCCCCCGCCTCCCGACATCCTCAAGAGTAGCACTGGCGGACGCAACCCCGGGAAGTCCCAAATTGGCGCTGCTCCCCTTGATCTTGTGGGCTGCGGCCCGCACTGCCTCGGCATCACCGGCCTCGACCGCCTCGCGCAGCAGATCCAACCGCACCGGCATCTCATCCAGGTAGAGATCAATCAACTCGTTGATCATCGCCCGCCCCCCCGTTCGGAGCAGCACCGCCATGCGATCCGGGTCGATGCCGGCATCCCTTGTGGGAGGGGCGTCAGAGTCGGTCTGGACGGTGGCATTCAGCAGGGCCAGTTGGAGGTTCTCCTTGCGAACCGGCTTGGTCAGGTACCCGTCCATGCCGGCGGCCAGGCACAGTTCCCGATCCTCCCCCGTGGCACGGGCGGTCATTGCGATGATCGTCGGTTGAGACGGCAGAGACGTCTCGCGAATACGCCGGGTCGCTTCAAGCCCATCCAGACCAGGCATCTGCAGGTCCATCAACACGACGTCGTACCCGCCTTTCTCGACAGCTTCGACCGCCTCGAGTCCGTTGACGGCCACATCGGCCCGGCATCCCAGACTCTCCAATATCATCAGGGCGACCTTTCGGCCGATGTCGTCATCCTCGGCCAGGAGGATCCGCATATTCTGGAGCAAGGGCATGACAGCACTGCCTGAGGAGGCCGCGGCAAGCACCTCCCGGCTCTCACTCTCCAGGCCGAGAGCCCTTTCGAGTACGGTCCGGAGATGGGCCGGTTTGACGGGCTTGGCGAGAACCAACGCCCCGGTTTTCGCCGGGCGGTGAGAACCATAATGGGGGACGGCCCACCGCATGATGATCACAGGCATTCTGGATTCCAGATCCCTGAGTGCGTCAAATCCCTGCCGATCGGCTGTGGCAAATGCCGCTTCATCGACGACCACTGCGTCGACGTCCCCCGAGGCTTCCAGGTGTTCCAACGCCTCGGAAATCGAAGCAACGGCCACAACCTGTAACTGGAGGTCGTGGGCATATCGGGTCAGGACATCCCGCATCATCCTATTGCGATGGACCACAACGATTCGCATCCCGTCCAGAAGGGATCCGGTCGTTTCGGCCCAAGTCTTTTCTTCAATCGCTTCCGCCCGGAATGTAAAACTGAATGTCGAGCCCTTTCCCGGCTTGGAGGCGACCCAAATCCGCCCGCCCATCAGCCCACACAGGCGCCTCGAAACGGCCAGACCCAATCCACTGCCCCCATACCGCCGGGTGGTCGATGCATCCGCCTGGACGAATGCTTGAAAGAGCCTCTCCGAATCCTCTGGATCGATCCCAATACCGGTATCTCGAACCGAGACGTGAACCTCAAGAGGGCCGACCTCAAGGTCAGAGGGTTCAAGGGTTTTGGCCGAAACCGTGACCAGGACCTCACCGCTTTCGGTAAACTTCACCGCATTGCTGAGGAGGTTCAGAAGGACCTGCCGTACTCTGGGTCCCGCCCCGCTCAAACGGTCGGCTACGGCGGCCTCAACCAGGTACCCCAATTCCAGGCCTTTTTCGGCCGCCGTCGCCGCCACCATGTCCATGCACCCCTCGATGCTTTCCGTCAGCGAAAAGGCCTCATTGACGATCTTCAGCTTGCCCGACTCAATCTTCGACAGATCAAGAATATCCTCGATGATCGTCAACAGCGTGTCGGCACTGACACGAATGGTGTTGGCACAATCCCGTTGCTCGAGGTTCAGGTCACTCTCCAACAGTATCGAGGCCATCCCGATGACACCGTTGAGGGGGTTT
>DAOWGJ010000148.1 GCA_030637505.1 Holophagae bacterium | reverse complement strand
TGTGCACTTACGACCCAATCCAAACACCGCGGTGGCCATCATCACCAGCTGGCTCGCCGCCCTGTGCGGGGGCATCGTTACCCTCGGCCTGATCGCCGGTGGCCAGGGTCTCGGTGCGGTCATGGGAGGCTGCCGGTGGATTGGCGTCACCCTTCCCCTGCATCGGCAGACCTGGGCACTGGTCAATCAACCCTCACTGGCCTTCTCCACCGACGGCTCTGCGGCAGGCTACTGGCTTGGCGGCATCGCGGCCTGCCTTATCGTGGCTGCCCTGAGCCTCCCCCTCGCCCCGAGGCCGCGAGGTCTGACCTCAGAGCTGGTAGCCGTTCAAATCTCCTGGATGGCCTCGGTGCTCGGCCTCGGGTGGATGGTCCTCCTTGATCCCTGGGACGGACACCTCTCCCGATTCCTGCGTCTCCACGATCTATCACCCGTTCTGATTTGGCTGGTTCCGGTGCTGGGCGCCTGGGCCGCGCTGGTTCCCACTGTGCGTCTCCTGGCCCTGGCCCGTGGAGCGCAGCCGCAATTGCACCGTTCGGGACGCCTTCTGACTGTTTTGACACATCTGGTTATGCCGGCTTTCGCATGGGTCGCGGTTGGCCTGCTGATCATTTCCCGGACGAGTCCCACCAATCACGGTACGCTGCTCGAGGGCCTTCCCTCATTCGAAGCCCTCTGGCCACCTGTACTGGCGGCCTCCTTGCCCATGGCCGCCGCCTTGACCTTGGCCTGGGTGGCCTTCCCGAGGCCCTGGGTTCATCATCTGGAACCGGTGAACCTGAAAAACGGCGTCCTCCTGCTGGTCTCCGCAGCCGTACTGGTCGGACTCCAGCTGTCCTTGGGAGGACCCTCGGAGGGAGGGGGCTGCCGTGGCGTACTCTGGTCACACGCCGACAGTCGCAACAATCTCAGACCCTGGGTCAACCCAGTGTTGATCCTCAGTGCCGCCGCCCTGCCCAGCGGCCAAGAGGACCGGCGTCTCAATGGGGAATAGACGACCTCCTGCCGTGGTTGAACAGGACTGACCGCCCCGACCCGGGGTGAGACTACCCAATGAGAGTGGAGGAGAAATGAAACATCTGGTCGCCAAGAAAGCCCCGAATTTTACCGCCCAGGCGGTCCTGGAGGACAACACGATGGAGGATCTGACCCTGTCGGATTACCGTGGAAAATACGTCGTGTTGTTCTTTTATCCGTTAGATTTCACCTTCGTCTGCCCGTCCGAGATCATCGCCTTTGATGACAAGCTGGACGAGTTCAAGAAGCGTAACTGCGAGGTGATTGCGGTTTCGGTCGACTCGCAGTTCAGCCACTGGGCCTGGAAGAATACCCCCCGCAAACAGGGTGGTCTGGGTCAGGTCCGCTTTCCGATTGTCGCCGATCTCAAAAAGACGATCTCCAAGGACTATGGTGTCCTGCTCAAGAAAGACGGTATCGCCCTGCGAGGGCTGTTTATTCTGGACAAGGAAGGCGTCATTCACCATTCGACGATCAACAACCTCCCCCTGGGCCGGAACGTTGACGAAGTGCTGAGGACGCTGGATGCCCTACAGTTTACCGAAGAGCATGGTGAGGTCTGCCCGGCCAACTGGAACCCGGGAGATGCCGCCATGAAGCCGACTGCCGACGGTGTCGCCGACTACCTTGGCGAGCACATGAGCTAGGTCCCGTCCGGAAATGGCGCTTTCCCTCAAATCCTTCGTCAATCTTCGGGTTTCCTTGCGCGGAGTACCCAAGTACACCTCCGCGGAAACCCTTGATTTCCTCGACTTTGAAGAAAAATCGCTCATTTCCACCTCGGGAACGACGCCGTTCCATCCGGACTTTCCGGAAGGGAACGAGCTAGAATGTCCATTGGGCCGGTCTTCGGGCCGGTCCCAACAACTCAATCTGGAGGTCCCATGAACACCAACGTCGAAAAGGCCCTCAACGAGCAGATCCACGCAGAGTTTTTCTCGTTCTACCTCTACCTCTCGGTCTCGGCCTATTTCAAAACCATCCATCTTGACGGGTTCGCCAACTGGATGAAAATCCAGGCCCAGGAGGAGTACGCCCATGCGATGAAGCTCTTCGACTTCCTGATCGAACGGGGAGGACGTGTCGAGTTGATGGCCTTGGATGCGCCTCAGCGTGAGTGGGCCTCGCCCTCGGCTGCGTTTGACGCCGTCCTGGCTCACGAGCGGTACATCACCGATCGCATCAACGCCCTGGTCGATATCTCGACCCAGGAGAAAGACCATGCGACCACAGTGATGTTGCACTGGTACGTCAGTGAACAGGTCGAAGAGGTGGCAACAGCCGACACTCTGACCAATCAGGTCAAGATGGTCGAAGGCTCCAACCATGGGTTGTTGATGCTGGACCGCGAACTCGGCGCCCGCCAGATGGCTGCCGCTGAACCGGCGTAGTGCTCGTCGTTCTTTGCGATTTCGGCGCCCAACCGATTGGTGGGGCGCCGTGTTTTTTGACTCTTCACGCCTTGTGGTTCAACTCTTTTTCAATCGATAGCCCCGGGATTGAGCCCGACAACGTATCGGATGATCTCTGAGGCGATGTCGATCCCCGTTGCCTGCTCGACCTGCTTGAAGCCCGCTGTCGGATTGACCTCACAGACTACGGTCCCACGGGGGCCATCGAGAAGATCCACGCCGCAGAGGCCCAGTCCCAGCGCCTTCCCGGCAGCCGTTGCCAGGACCCTCTGGCGGTCGTCCAGTTCGGCACTCCGGGCCGACCCTCCCCGTGCCCCGTTGGACCGCCACTCACCTGCCGCCGCCTCGAAGTCGGCTGACGCGATGCCCCGCCCCCCCGCGAGCAGGACCCGTGTCGACCGGCCCCCGCATTCAACCCACTCCTGCACGACGTACTCGTCCCCTAAACGCCACAGGGAGTCCAACACGCTTTCGAGATGATCCCGCTGCCGGCAGACGATCACACCGACTCCCATTCGTGAGCGGCGGAGTTTGACGACGACCGGTAGGCCCAGCATCGACACCGCAGATGCTGCAGTCTTTTCGGGATCCATGGCCGCCAAGGTCCTCGGGACCGGGAGGCCCGACCGCGCCAAGCTGATCAGGCTCAGCCAATGGTCACGCCCGACGCGAATGGCCTCGGGACCGTTGGGCGTTGGAACGCCCGCGTGTTGGAGGGCCTCGACCATCGCCAGCATCGTCTCGGGCCGCCAGTTACCCACTCGGACGATCGCCCCCTGAGGTTTGGGTTCGAGAACACTCCGTCCGTCAAGGAGGATGTCGGTATGGTCATTCCCTGTCCGGACCACTGCCTGAGTAGCATCGACGATTTCGACCGCCACGCCCGCGCCCTGCCCCGCTTCGACCAGACGGCGGTTGGCTCCGAGGTCGGGTCGCGCGGTGAAAACCAGGATTTTCATCACGCAGATCCTCCAACAGAGGGCTGCCCGCCCGTTTGGAGGTCGCGGTTGGGAAGGCCCAACATGACCTCGGTGCCCTCGCCCTCTCGGCTGGACAGCGTCAACGTTCCCCCGTGCCGGAGCATGGCCATTCTGGCAGCTGTCAGGCCCAGGCCGAGGCCCGACGAACCCTCCTCGAGGGCTTCTCGGCCCTTCCAGAAGGGCTCGAACACGCGCGTTCTCTCCTCTTCGGCGATGCCGAGGCCGGTGTCCGCAACCCGAAACACGGTCCACGGTGCTCCATCCCGCTTGAGATTCAAAACCTCGAGCGTCACAGTTCCTCCCCGACGGTTGAATCTGACGGCATTCTCGACAACGGCGCTCAGAGCCGGACTGAATACCGCCCCATCGCAGACCACTCCTCCCTGGCCCCTCAAAACCAAGGTCTCGACCCCAACCCCGGCCTTTTGAGCCTGCGCCCTGAACGGCTCCATCACCCCGGTGATCAGCCCGTCGATTGATTCCTCTTTGAGGGTCAGCGGCACGTCCGCCATCAGAAGGGGTACGACTTCGGCAGCTCGGCGGACCAGATCGGCCACCCGTTCTCCCGTGGCGTCGATTTCCACCACAGAGGCAACTCGTGTGATCACCTGCCCGAGGATGGCCTGACTGTGGCCCAGGGCCTCGCACCGGCCGTCCAGCACCAGTGCTCGATCCACCTCCTGTCGGTGGTCTTGGCCCAGGTCCTCCAGATTCCGGCGCAGACTCTCGGGTCCAGCTTCGATCTGTTCCTCCAGGCGTTGGTTGATGTCTTCCAGGCCGGCACTTCGCTCGGTCATTGCCACGCTTGCACGGACGGCGGCTTCGACCAGACGGTCTTCGGCCGGCGCCGGGTCGTCAGGTTCCTCTTTGGAGAAGATCGTGATCTCGTGGTCCGTGCCGGCCTCTAAAGGAAGGTCTTTACGACCGATGAAGGGAGCCAATGCCGTCCGGGCCTGTTCTATCAACCGATCGACGGCCTTTTGGTTACTGCCTACCCCCAATCTCCCGGCGACAGAACGCAGCGTATCCTCACAGACCTTTGAGAATGCCTCCACCACGCCGGCGCCGGTCAGCGCAACGGTGGGAAAGGAGGGGCGCCCCTCAAGATTGAGGGCCGCCTCCATATCGGAAACAGACACCGTCTGCCCGAGATCCCTCTTGTTGAACAAGAAGACCAGCGGAAGACCCTCTCGATCGAGTCCGTTGGCCCCCACATTGGCCCAGAGATCTTCGAGACTCTGGAGATTCTGCCGTCGGCGATCGGGATGGGAATCGGCAACGAAGACAACGGCGTCGGCGCCGGCAAGAACGGTCCTGCGAGTCGTTGCATACTGCACCTGGCCAGGAACGGTGAAAAGTTGGATCATCAAGCTGTAGCCTCTGATCCGGCCCAGGTTCAATGACAACAGATCAAAAAACAGTGTTCTGTCGGTGGCGGTGTTGAGGGAATACAGCGTCCTCCGGTGTGCCGGGTCAAGAGTGCGGTGAATCGATCGAAGACAGGTAGTCTTTCCACCGAGGGCCGGCCCGTAAAAGACGACTTTGATTTTGATCTGCCCGTCCTTGTTGTCGAACTGGACCATCAACGCTCCTTGTCTTCGCCAGACGAATTCGAAAGCCCCGACAGGTCCCCGTGGCGAGTACTCCGACCAATTCTAACTGAGAGGCCCAGCCTCAAGGTGTTTATACTGGGGTATGGTCGTTTATACCGAGCAGATCGAAGTTCAGACCGAAGGCCACGGCCACACGCTGAATCTGACCCAGGATGCCGAACGATGGCTGAAGCAGGTCAAAGCGGGCGAGGGACAGCTGACTGTGTGTGTCCCCGGTTCAACGGCCGCGATCACGACGATCGAGTTTGAACCCGGTGCACTGAGAGACCTCGAAGAAGCCATGGAGAGATTGGCGCCCTCCGATGTGGAGTACCACCACGATCGTCGGTGGGGCGACGGCAACGGATTTTCTCACCTCCGGGCGGCCGTTCTCGGCCCTTCGGTGACGATTCCCGTTGTCGAGGGGCTGATGCTTTTGGGGACCTGGCAGCAGTTGGTTCTGGTGGAATGCGACGTCCGTCACCGCCGCCGGTCAATCGTGATGTCTTTTGTCGGTACCGCCACTCCGGGAGACGCGTGATGCCGCATCTGATCCTCGAGGGAATGACAGATCTTCCGTCTGCCGTCGCCCAGATCGACACACAGCCGCGCCGCTGGGGGCGCGCCGTGCTCAAGACCGAAGGGTGGTGGACGCGGTCTGACGGTCAAGCTGTCCTTGTCGAAGGAGTGATCGTCGAGTTTTCTCGTGCCCTCCACCCGTTGGCCCTCATCGCCCCTCATCACGGCGACACCGGCGTACGCCTCTGGCCCTACCTTGAGGTTGAGAGAACACAAGCACTCCAGCGTTGGCTGGCGCTGATTGCGGCGGACCTGCAACGTGGCGGCGGCGGCGCACTCAAGAAGACCAATATTTCGGAAGACATTCTGGAAGGGGTCGGGCTGCGGTGAATTTAGCCCCGGCCTTTGGGAGCGCCTAGGAACCGACGCCAGCCCGAAGGGCTGCCGAGCCGACAGGCTCGGACCCGCGAAGCGGGTGGCGTGGGCTAACGGCACTCCCGCTCGGTCATTTCCCGGAGGGGCAGTCTTTCTCAGACCGGAAGGAGGACCGCCCCTCCAGGGAAGGACCTCGGCGGCCTACACCGTCAGCCGAGATTCGATTGCTGAGGGGCTCCCCGTGGGTTGCCACCCTTGACGTTGTCCGCAGCGTTGCTCTTGACGGAAGGGCACCCTGGGACAACATCAGGAGTGGCACGCCCCGTTCGAGGTTTTCACTCCACAGTTCGAGGGTCAGCTCCACCCTGCCCCGGAGGGGCAATGCAATTCGTCCGACGAATTGCCTAATACGCCTCTTCCAACTCCTGCAGCTGTTCCCTGCGGGAATAGTCAATGTTCTTCATCCGATCCCGCAAGGCGTCCACCGTCGTGGTCGTCGGCTCGAAGCCCTCGAGGGCCGATTTTGCGTCCAGGAGTTCGGAACGTGCCTTGTCCAGGTGCCGGGCTGACGGCCTGACGGCATATTCCCGAAGTGCGATCACCGCGGCCCTCAGGGCGACGGAGGCCGTCAACTCGACGCTGGGAGCGGGAGAGCCGGCGGCCCACGAGGCGGCTTCTTCGGCCACCTGGCGAAGTCGGGGCACCGACGATGCGATCAGCGAGGGGGTCGCGCAGAGGTTTTCCAACTCGTTGATGCGCGCGAGGGCGTCTCGGTGCCTCATTGTCCGTGCCTCGACCCCCTCCTCCTCAAGGAGGGGCACCATTCGAGCGACATCATCCCGTACGTGCTCGACTTCCTTGACTCTGAGGATGAGGACGATGGCGACTGCGATCAACAGCACCAGAAAGGCTGCGCCGGTGATTTTCATATTTCAATTGTAATACGGCGGGAGCCTGATTTCACTGTCCTTCGCTTCGCCCAGGGCGTCCTCTTCAGATGACGGTATTTTCGTCTCTTCCATTTCACCTAGCGAAACCTTGCTCTCTCTGCTGGCCCGATTCTTGCGTTATATTCAGTCCGAAGAACTGGAGGCTGTTATGCATCGTTCAAACATGGTCTTGGTACTGGCGGCGTTCCTCCTGGCATTTGGGCCCGGCATCGCAGACGCCCAACTGGCGGCAAGCTGGATCATCCCGGCAGTGGCCAACACACCGGGAAACGGCGGCACCTACTGGAGCACCGACATCTCGATCCACAATCCTCAGACCTGGGAATTGCCATTGACCGTACAATTCCTGGAGACCGGCAAGGTCAACGACTTCGTGCCGACCCTCGACCTGGTGATCTACCCCTATGAAACCATCAACCTGTGGGATGTCTTGGGACCTGATCTTTTTGACGTCCGCGGAACCGGCGCCCTTTTGATTTACGTACCGCCCGGCGAGCCCTGCCCCGACCTCGAGTGTCAGTTCCTGGCGACCTCCCGA
>DAOWGJ010000348.1 GCA_030637505.1 Holophagae bacterium | reverse complement strand
GCGATCATCCACTACCGCAATGCGATCACGATTCAGCCCGACGCCGACCTCCCGAGGCAGAATCTTGGCGTGCTGCTCCAGCAGCAGGGTGACTTTGACGGGGCGGTGGAACAGTTCCGGGAGGCCATGGAACACGCCCGTACTCAGAAGACTCTCGAGGCCAACAGGCTCAACCTTGGTGATGCGCTGCTGGGTCAGGGATTCATTCGCTATCGGCAGGGCCGGGCTCAGGAGGCGGTCGAGTGCTTCGCTCAGAGCAATGCGATGATCCCCGGGCGGGCGGACACAATGTCCCGATTGGGTCAGGCGCAACTGGCGGCACGTCAGATTCCTCAGGCGGTGGGTTCGCTGGAAGCAGCAGTTCAGCTTGCTCCGTCCGACGGGATCATCCTCAACCGGCTGGCGGTGGCCTACGCGTCGGCCGGCCGCGTAGATGAAGCCGCCACGGCGTGGCGCAAGGCCCTCGGCCTGTCGCCCGAGTTGAAGGACGCCCCGGATGCACTGCCTCGGGTTCTGGAAGCCTCGGGGAGGGCAGACCTGGCTCAAATGTTGGAGTAGGAGTTGAAGATCTCGATTTTCTTGAGGCCATCGATCAGCCCAAGCTCCGCGCATTCCTTCCAGAACAACCGCATCGCCGCCAACTGCGTCGGCCCGAGATCATAGTCCAGGAGATCCCGAAGGTAGGTCAGGGCGGCATCTTCCGGCCATCCGTGTTCCCTGGCCCACGGACCCGCCAGGACGTGCAGACGGGCACAGTTGTCCCTGCGAATCTCATCCAGCATTTGGGGTAGATCCCCCAGGTCGGCGTCCGCCGACGCCAGCCAGGTGGCGAAGACAAAGGGCATCCCGGTCAGGTCCCGCCAAGCTTCGCCGAGGTCCAGCTGATGGGGAAACCGCGCCGAGTCGGGCTCAGCGGTAACGACCTTGTCCCCGATCAGGAGGGCCGCTTCGAGATCTGCCCGTTCTTCCAGGCCGGCCGGGTCTCTCAGTGGGGAGATCTCGAGGGTGCGCCCGAACAGACGGTGGAAGATCACTTGAGCCAGTGCAACCGAGGTGTGGCTGTCGCCGTCGACGTGCAACTGTTCGATCCGGTCTAAAGGGCGTTTGGAGAAGACCCGGACGGTCAGCGTCCGTGACCGGGAGCCGATCGCCCCCGAAGGAACGACCAGCAGGTCTCTTGAACTGGTCTGGACGTCGATCACCGGACACAGAGCGATGTCGAGCCGCCCCGCCTCGAGGTCGTCCAGAAGGGCCGCGGGAACCTTGCGCACAAGACGGATCCCGGTCCGCCGGTCCAGAGTGTGGACCAGGGGCAGAGCGTTGAGGTAACCGACGGCGCCGATGGTGATCATGACCGAATCTTAACCCGACCTTCTCACCAGTGTCCGGCTGCAAGGCGCAGAACACAACGATTTTCGGCGATTTCTCGATTCGCTCGCTCAACGGACCGTAAGTACGCCTTCGCTCACTGCCCACGCCACCCGCTTTGCGGGCCCGAGCCTAACGGCTCGGCAGCCCTCCGGGCTGGGCGCGTGTCCCTATCTTGCGAGATCACAGAACCTCATTGCGTTTTGCGCCTTTCGCTTCGAAAACCGGTGAGAAGGTCGGGCTAACCCGGACGCGCTGCCCTGCGAAACGCATTCATCTCGTAAAGATCGCCAAGCAGGCCAAGTGGGCATGCAATTCGTTCGACGAATTGCGGATCGGTTTTCCGGACGCGTGTCCGAAACTCCGGATGCATCCAAGGAGTTGTGGGCCCTGAGAGGGGATTTTGGGGTTATTCTCGGCTCAACCCGCTTTGGCCCGAATCCTGCATTGTATTTTAATGGGAATCGGTGGACTGATTTGGAGTATCAGGGCCGAATTCAGGGAGAGGAGTTGACAATTGCTGTGTGCGAGTCGATGATACGGCGAGTGTTTAAAGAATTATTCCATTCGGATATTTTTTTTTGGAAGGTCATGAGGAGGTAGGTATGCAACGACGTGTATTGGTTTCATTGTGCGTTATCGCGCTTCTGGCGGCAGCCGCCGGTTATGCCGCGACGACAGGTCGATTGAACGGGACGGTCAAGGACAACGACGGGCTCGCCCTTCCGGGCGTTACCGTTCAGATCACGTCCCCCAATTTGATGGGCAGCCAGGTGGCCATCACCGGTGGCAACGGAGACTTCTCCTTCGCCGCCCTGCCGGTCGGCGTCTACACCGTCGAGGCGTCGCTCGTTGGATTCCAGGGCGCGATCGGTGAGGTCCGGGTCAACCTGACCAGTACGGCCAGCGTGGCCTTCACCCTGGTGCCCGAGCAATTCGCCGACGAGATCATCGTCGAGGCGAGGGTGCCCGTCGTCGATACCGCTCAGGTCAATACGCAACAGGTGTTCGACCAGGACTTTCTGCAAAACGCGGCGATCGGCGCCAGCGGCCGTTCGTACCAGTCGCTGATCTCTCAGACTGCGGGTACCAGCGGCGGCAGCAACCCCAGCGTCTTCGGCGGGACCTCGAGTGACAACAACTACCTGATCGACGGTTTGAGCACCACCGACCCGGTGACCCAAACCTTCGGCACCAATTTCAACTACGACGCTATCCAGGAGATCTCAGTCCAGACCGGCGGCTACGAGGCCGAGTTCGGGCAGGCGACCGGCGGCGTCATCAATTTGGTGACCAAGAGCGGCGGCAACGACTTCTCCGGTTCGCTGGACATCCGCTACCGCGACCAGGATTTCACTGAAAACGGCGACCACTTCGACAAGGACGCCCAGGCCAATTCGTTCGAAGACTACTCGATGACCCTGGGTGGTCCGATCCTCAGGGACAAGCTGTGGTTCTTCGTCTCCTACGAGAAGGTCAACACCGAGGCGCAAAATGTCGGTGCACAGTTCGTGCGTGAATACGACGGGCAGAACTACATCGGCAAGTTGACCTGGCAGATCGCCGACAGCCACCGCGCGACCTTCCGCTACTCGGGCGACCCGGCGGATATCCCGGGCGGAAACAGCTCGCAGTTCGTCGAGCCCGAAGCTGCCATGCTCCAGGAGCAGGGCGGCGAGATCTGGGGCCTCGAGTTGAACTCGGTCCTCTCCGAGAGCCTGTTGCTCAACCTCAGGGGCGGTATCAACCGCAGCAACCTCGACGACGGCCCGCTCAACGGGACCTTCCGTGAGTCGCGGCACGTCAACCAGGACACCGGCATCCAGAGCAACAACTATGCCTTGACCCGCGTCGGTGACCGCGATCGCGACGAGTTTGGCGCGCATCTGAGCTGGTTCCTGGACGATTTCGCCGGGTCCCACGAGTTCAAGGTCGGTGGGGAATATTCGAATCAGTATTTCACCGAAAGCATGTGGTACAACGGCGCCGGCGCGATTTACGACCGTGAACCCGGTGAGGGCGGCTTCGACGATCTCAACGGTGACGGTTATTTCAACGAGTACGTCCTGGTCAATGAGGCGGAACTCGGGGCCGTTCCCGGATTCAACCCGGACGGCAGCCTCAACGATGCCGCCAATGCGATCTGGCGTGAAACCGAAACGACAGGGAGCGTGACGACCATCTTTGCCCAGGACACATGGAGGCCGATGGCGAACTTGACCATCAAGCCCGGCATTCGTTTTGACAACGTTCAGATCGACAACGCAGTCGGTGAGAGGGTTGCCGATATGGACCGCTGGCAACCGCGTTTCGGTGTGGCATGGGACATTACGGGTAACGCCAAGTATGTCGCCCGTGCTTCATGGGGCCGTTTCATGGACCCGACCGCTCTGACCATCGCGACTTTCGCCAGTGGTCTGGACGACATCTACCACGAGTACGACACGATGGAGTCTCTCTGCAACGCCGGTTTCCCCTGTGACCGAGACTTCCTGGAGAGCATTTTCCAAACTGAGTCCATCGACTGGCTCAACGGTGAGGGCATTGAATACGTACTCTTCGACACACGGGGCGGCGGATCAGTCTACGATCCAGCTCAGACTCTGGACCAGGCCGGTTTGGGCACCCTGTCAACGCCCTACGCCGACGAATTGATTTTGGCCTTCGAGATGCAGGTGGCTCCGGAGACCTCCGTCGAGATCACCTACGTCGACAAGACCACCAAGAATCTGATCGAGGATACCTGTTCCAACAACGGTTGGGTGTGGGGTGATCCCGATGTGCCGGCGCCGGACCTTGACGACAACTCAACCTGGACGACGGTGGACGGCTGCTCGAACTTCGTCATCACCAATTTTGATTTCCTCGAGCGGGACTACACAGCCCTCATCGCGAAGTTTGAGACCCGCGGCAGCTGGTGGCACGGCCTGTTAACCTGGACCCACTCGGACTCCAAGGGCAATAGCGAATCGACTGCGAACCAGAGCTTCGCCCGCGGTGAGATGGACTTTTTCCCGGTCAACTTCTACAACCTCGACGGCTACCGGACCGACCACCGGCAGGACCGCTTGAAGCTCAGCGGTTATGCGCTGCTGGCGTCATCCTGGACCATCGGCGTTGATACTTTTTATTCAGCGGCCGGCCGTCTCACCACCCAGTCATCCTGCGCCAACTACGTAGGCGCTTCGGAAGAGGCCTTGGACTTTTACGGAATCAGCACAGAGGCGCAGGAGTTCTGTAACGTCAGTGCTGCCTTGGGTGGTTACACCATTTTCCACGAGCCGCGCGGCGAAACCGAGACCAAGAGTGTCTGGAACGCCGATCTCTCGGTCACCAAGGCTTTCACTGTCGGTCCGACCGACATGTCGGTCATCTTCACGGTCTACAATCTCTTTGGTCAAGAACAGGACCGTACCTTCAACCAGACCGCCTTCCGCGTCACCGACGAGGACACTGGTCTGGGTGAGCCGGTTTTCGAGGACGGCCCGGACGCAGATCCGACCTACTACATTCCGATCGGCAAACCGCTGACCTACTGGCAGCCCCGGCGCTACGAGCTGGGCTTCCGAGTAACGTTCTAGCGGTCGATTGTTTCAGATCAAACCCGCGCTTCGGCGCGGGTTTTTTTGTATACCTCAATCCTCTCCAGAAAGTTGACAATTGTGGAGAACGACTCGATGATGCAGTAAGGGGTTGAGGGATTTTTTCATTCAGATTTTTTTTGAATGGTCATGAGGAGGAAGGTATGCAACGACGTGTATTGGTTTCATTGTGCGTCATCGTGCTTCTGGCGTCAGCCGCCGGTTATGCCGCGACGACAGGTCGATTGAACGGGACGGTCAAGGACAACGAGGGGCTCGCCCTTCCGGGCGTCACCGTTCAAATTACGTCCACCAATTTGATGGGCAGCCAGGTAGCCATCACTGGAGGTAACGGGGGCTTTTCCTTCGCCGCTCTGCCGGTAGGTATGTACACCGTCGAGGCGTCGTTGGTTGGATTCAAGGGCGCGACCGGGGAAGTCCGGGTTCAACTGGAACGGACCGCCAGTGTGGCTTTCACCCTGGTTCCCGAGCAGTTTGCCGACGAAATCGTCGTCGAGGCGAGGGTTCCCATCGTCGACACCGCCCAGGTCAATACCCAGCAGGTCTTCGACCAGCAATATCTGCAGAATGCCGCGATCGGCGCCAGCGGCCGTTCGTACCAGAACCTCATCAGTCAGGCAGCGGGCACCGGAGGCGGCTCGAACCCGAACGTCTTCGGCGGTTTGTCCAGCGACAACAACTATCTGATCGACGGTATGAGCACGACCGATCCGGTGACACAGACCTTCGGCACCG
>DAOWGJ010000308.1 GCA_030637505.1 Holophagae bacterium | reverse complement strand
CTTTTTGTGGCTGCTCTTCTGGTGGCTTTTTGCAAGCAGCTAAGCTGTCAGTCGGCGCTTGCTGAGCCAACTCGCTCGGATCTTCCGGCTGATAGCTGATAGCTGACGGCTGAGAGCTTCTTTGGTTCAGGTCTGCAGAACGCCGACCTTGAATTCTTCGATCCGACCCTGGTGGGCAGCGGCTCCGATGCTCCTTGAAATGATGGCTCTCGTCTCCCTCGGGTCGATGATCTCGTCGAACCACTGCCGAGCAGCGGCATATCTGGGCTGGGCAGCGGCCCAGTATCGAGCCTTGATCTCGTCCAGAAGGGCGGCCCTTTCCTCTTCAGGAATTTCATCGCCCCGGTTCTTGAGTTGGATCGCCAGGAGGGTTTTGGATGCCTGGTCGCCTCCCATCACGGAGATCGACGCAGAGGGCCATGCATAGAAAAATCTAGCGCCATAGGCCCGACCGCACATTGCGTAGTTTCCCGCGCCGAAAGAATTCCCGATAAAGATCGTAATCTTCGGGACCACAGAGTTGGCGACGACGTTGACCAGCTTGGCTCCATCCTTGATGATTCCTTCCTGCTCGGACTTCGAACCGACCATGAAACCCGTAACGTCCTGCAGGAACAGGATCGGAATACCCTTCTGGTTCATCAATGCAACGAAACGGGCGGTTTTGTTTGCGGCGTCGCTGTAGATAACTCCGCCGATCTGCATCTCCCGCTCGCCATCCTCAAGGCCCCTGCGCCGGTGAACAATCTTGCGCTGGTTGGCAACAATGCCGACGGCCCAACCGTCGATCCGGCCTGTTCCGCAAATGAGGCTTCTGCCGTATGTCGCTTTGTATTCGGTAAATTCGGAGCCGTCGAGCAGACAGGCCAGGAGAGAATAGGTGTCGTAGGGCTTGGCCCGGTCGACCGGAATGACACCGAGCACGTCGTAGGGGTCGACCTCGGGCGGTTTCGCCTCTTGTCGGTCAAACGGCGCCAACGGCGGGCAGGCCAATTCTCCGATGCGGGCCCGAATGTGGTCGAGTGCCGAGCGGTCGTCCGGGAACCGGTCGTCGACAACCCCCGATATATCAACCTGGACCTCTGCGCCGCCGAGACTCTCGTTGTCGATCCTCTCGCCAATCGCCGCACTGACCAAATGAGATCCCGCCAGAAAAATTGTCCCGGTCCCCTCAACGATCAGTGCTTCATCCGACATGATCGGCAGGTAGGCCCCACCGGCGACACAGGACCCCATAATCGCCGAAATCTGGTAGATGCCCTCCGCCGACAACCGGGCGTTATTGAAAAAGACCTTGCCGAAATCGTCCTTGTCCGGAAAGATCTCGTCCTGTAGGGGCAGAAATACACCCGCCGAGTCCACCAGATAGACCAGAGGGAGACGGTTTTCCAACGCCACCTCCTGGGCCCGGAGGATCTTCCGGCAGGTCGCGGGAAACCAGGCGCCGGCCTTGACCGTCGCATCGTTTGAAATAACGACGCACTCACGCCCTTCGATCCGTCCCAAACCGGTGACCACACCCGCGGCCGGCGCCCCGCCCCACTTCTTGTACATCTCCCACGCAGCAAAGGACCCCAACTCGTGGAATTTGGTCTCGGGGTCGATCAAGTATTCGATCCGTTCACGGGCCAGCATTTTTCCCTGTTTGAGCTGGCGCTCCGCAGCCCGCGCGCCTCCCCCTTCGGCGATCGACAGCTTCTGAGCTTCGAGAATCCTCAATTCATTGAGCCAGTGGTCCTTGTTGGTTTCGAAGTTGACCCCCCGGTCAGCAATTTGCAGTGTCTTCGGCATCGTTCCCCCTGTGGACTGTGATCATACCGCGACCTGCCGGGTTGGGTGCTACACTCCCCGAATAGACCGCCCGGGAGGGCGTCGGGACAGAGGTGCTGCATGGCCAAGGTCAAGGTAAGGAGAACCCACCGAGAAGAGCTGCCGGGCGTTGTAGTCCTTCGTGACGCCGTCGCCGGGAGTGGGAGTCAGATTCTCGACCTCAATATGGAGATCGATCCCGATCTCAATCACCTGATCACCCACGACCCCGACGGTTTCATGAGTGCGGTAGACCGAGATGAAACCCTGGGCTACGGTTCGGCCTTCATTCGATCGCGCCAGTGGTTCCTTTCTCAACTGTGGATTCTCCCTCAACACCAGGGTCACGGCGCCGGCGAGGCACTGCTGTCCAAGCTCCTGAACTATGGCGAGAATTCGAGGGCACGAGAGTTCTTCGCACTGGTCCCCCCCGCAGGCAGCATCCAGGCTTTGCTCATAAGCCATGGATTCAAGTCGGTGGTTCCCGTCTTTCGCCTCCGCCTTTCGGCCGACAAGGCCGAGGACCCGGCCGGCGCGATGGCACGCCTCCTCCCGGCCAAAGAGGCCTCGCAGGAACTGTTGGCACGACAGGCTCAGGGAGACGTTGATCGAATCGACCGGATCGCCCGGAACATCTCTCGGGAAACTGATCATCTCTACTGGCTCAAGGAGCGGTCCGGCAGAGCGGTTTTCGTTCGGCAGGGCGCGAGAGTCGCCGCCTATGGCTACGGTGGCCCCCACCAGGTCGGCCCCGTGTCCGGCACGACCCAGGATGCGGCAATGTGCGCCCTCGGCCACGCGATGCAAATGGCCCTCGAGGCAAGTCCTGAACAGGACATTACGATCCACATGCCTGCCTCCTTTGTACCGGCGCTCCAGGCCCTCCTGGATTCCGGCGCCACGATTGAGGCGACCTCCCTCTTGTATGGCCGGAACCTGACCTCTACCTTCGATCGAGTGGTTTTCGGTAACCTGACGCTGCCATGACCCACACTCAGGGGCCGATCCAGAAACACCGGAAACGGCGGATCGACTACGAGGCCGACCTCAACACGGAACAACTGGCTGTCGTCATGCACCCCGGTGGACCGATGCTGGTGCTGGCCGGGGCAGGAACGGGAAAGACCCGGACTCTGGTCTACCGGGTATGCAGACTGATCGAAGATGGGGTGCCCCCGTGGAAAATCCTCCTCTTGACCTTCACCAACAAGGCCGCCCGAGAGATGCTGGATCGGGTCGAGGACCTTGGAGAATCCGGAACTTCCCGGGTGATGGGCGGCACCTTCCACTCCGCAGGGCACCGGATTCTTCGCCGCTATGCTGAATTCATCGGGTACTCTCCCCGCTTTTCGATTCTTGACCGGGAAGACTCGGTCGATTTGATGGGACACGCGCTGGCCGATGTTCAGGAAGTTCTCCCCGAGCGGCGCAGCCCCAAGCCCCGCCTGCTGGCCGATGTCTACAGCATGGTCATCAACACCGGACGGGACCTCGAGAGCGTCCTTGCCGACAGGGCTCCACAGTTTTCGGACCAAGGACCGATGATGGCCGAGGTCTTCAGGCGATACCTTGAACGCAAACGTGATGCCGACTTGATGGACTTCGACGATCTGCTGCTGAACTGGTTGATGCTGCTGACCCGGCACCCGGAAGTCCGCCAGGAATTGAGCCTTCGGTTCGAACACATCCTGGTTGACGAGTACCAGGACACCAACCGTCTCCAGGCCGACATCGTCGAAGCGATGCTCGGGGCCGAGCACAATCTGATGGTCGTTGGAGACGACGCACAGTCAATCTACGGCTTTCGGGGCGCTGATTTTGAGAATATCCTGGGGTTTCCGGAGCGGCATGAGGATTGCGCCCTCTTCCGCCTGGAAATCAACTATCGATCCAGGCCCGAAATCCTGGCCGTCGCAAACGCCTCGATCGAACACAACCAGCGCCAGTTTCGCAAAGAGCTTCGCGCCGTTCGGTCCAGTGGCGAAAAACCCCGTTCAGTCTCCGTCCCAGGGCCTGAGGACCAGGCACGATG
Organism: Holophagae bacterium; assembly: GCA_030637505.1. Taxonomy (GTDB): domain Bacteria; phylum Acidobacteriota; class Thermoanaerobaculia; order Thermoanaerobaculales; family Sulfomarinibacteraceae; genus DAOWGJ01. Next base: position 7,547 of record DAOWGJ010000308.1, on the reverse strand, counting down.
GGTCGCCGACGAAATCCTGCGGTTGAGGGAAGAAGGCCTGGATCTTGAGGAGATGGCAGTCCTGTATCGTAATCACGCCCATTCAATCGATCTCCAGGTCGAATTGACGCGCCGCAACATTCCGTTCAGGGTTAGGTCCGGTCTCCGATTTTTTGAACAACGACACATCAAGGATGTGCTGGCCCATCTCCGGTTCGTCGACAACCCCCGGGACGAGGTGGCCTTCGCCCGCATGATGAAACTCCGCTCGGGGTTCGGCCCCAGAAACACGGCCCGGCTGTGGTCCGCCTGCGGTCCGGGGGACCGGCTTCAATCGCTGTTTCGGTCCGACCCGGCACGTTATGGCCTGGCCCGGCCGGCCACCCGGGAACTCGGGCCAACGATTCAACTCCTGGAGGATTTGGGGACCCCGCGCCTTCAGGGGCAGGCCGGAGAGGCCATCCGTCTTGTGGTCGAAGACTTCTATCAGAACTGGGCCCGGGACAATTTGGAAAACGCTGCTTCGCGAATTGAGGACCTCAATCAACTGGCCTTGTTCGCCGACGCCCAGCCCGATGTTGCGACATTCCTGGCCGAAGTGACGATGCTCAACGATCTTTCCGGCGAAGACCGAACGGGCGGCCCGGATGACGAGTGTCTGACCCTGTCAACCACCCACCAGTCCAAAGGCCTCGAGTGGAGAGCCGTCTTCGTTCTTTGGGTCTCCGAAGGTCGGTTCCCCGGCCCGCGCAGCGACGATATCGAAGAGGAACGACGGCTCTTTTATGTGGCGATGACCAGGGCCAAAGATCATTTGGCCCTTGTACACCCTCAAATGGCCAGGGACCGTTACCAGGTCGACCTCATCATCGATCCCTCTCGTTTCCTCCTGGAACTCCCGCGGGGTCTGCTTGATGACCACGTCGTCAAACCCCTTTTGCCCACTCCGGAGAAGCTCGCAGCCCTCCCTGAAGGACGGTACGACATGCCGGCGTTTCTATTGCCCGGGCCTGCGAATGAGGATGAGGACGTTAATTGAGTCTGCGGTCACCGAAGGCCGGGCAATGAAACTGGAAACTCGAAACTGGAAACTTGGTTCTTCTACCCCAGAATACCGATGCGGACCGGGAGGTCCGCGCTCCTAAAACACCAACGATGAGCTGAGGAAAGACACACCAACTTTGGCCCTACCCCAGTCCCGGTTCTATCCAAACCTCCACGGTTCCAGTATCGCCGATCCAGAAGACAAGCTCGACGTTTGCCCATCGGCTTTTCCAATGTTCCGAAGCACGCGATTTTCACGGTTTTTGCCCGGCTCTTGTTTCACGAGGAGAGATTACTCTAACTTCCTGAGATCGATGCAATCGATCCCCTCAGAGAGTGCGATTCCCTCCTCAACCATTTTCTTTGCGTTTCTTTCTTTGCGCTCTTCGCGTTCTTGGCGGTTCAATTGTGTTCTCGTGCCACCAAGCCTCTCCTCCTTGACATCAACACATCTTTATATTAGAATCTGCTTGAATGGTTATAAAAGAATAACCATAGGACCGAAAGCCAAAGGAGACATCATGTCAGTCATCGAAATCACCCAAGAGAACCTCACCGAAACCATCGACAACAACGACATTGTTCTGATTGACTTCTGGGCGCCCTGGTGCGGCCCGTGCCAGACATTCAAACCGATTTTCCACGATGCCGCCGAGAAACATCCAGAGGCTGCATATGCCAGCTGCAACACCGAAGAGCAGCAAGAGTTGGCTGCGATGTTCAGCATTCGGTCGATTCCTACTGTGATGGTCTTTCGGGAAAAAGTCGGCGTATTCAGCCAGCCGGGCATGCTGCCCGCCGAAGCACTGGAAGACGTGCTGACCCAGGTCAAGACCCTGGACATGGAAGAGGTCCACGCTCAGGTAGCTCAGCAACAGGGCAAGAATACCGAGGCCTGATTATCAGAGGCCCCAGTTCTCTTCTATCCCCGGGCGCCGCCCGGGGATAGCTTTTTTCACTCTTCAACTCTTTTCCTTTTGCACTCCCAAGAGCCCCTCCCATTGCCGCCTCAACAACTCTTCGGTATCTTCAAAGCCATGACCGACATCCTGAACGCATTCCCCACCACCATTCCGGAGGCTCTGAAGCGGGCCGCAGTTGACTTCCCGGACCGAGGGATCGGCATCTTCGACGGCCGCGGACGCCGATTCGAACGCAGAACCTACCCCCAGTTTTTGGAGAGCGCAACTGAGACTGCAGCCAGAATCGCCACCTTGGGTCTTCAGCCTCGCGAGCCGGTGATCATCGCTCTGCCAACATCGTGGGAGTGGTTGGATGCCTGGTGGGGCGTGCTCCTCTCCGGCCATTGGCCCGTTGCAGCTTCCGGCGCCGGTGCGATTGCGGCCTCAGAATCTCAGTTCGACAAGGTCAACGCCATCATGGGCAAACTCAAGTGCCGCCGGGTCATCTCCAGCCCCGGATTCAGGCAGCAGGCTCTTGAACACGGCCACCACTGGGCTCAGGACCGGGTTCTGACGCTCGAAGAGATCGGGCAACTGACCCCTCAGCCCGGATTCCGGCCCATCAAGGGCAAATCCGAGGAAACGGCTTTTCTCCAGCTGACCTCTGGTTCGACCGGGATCCCGAGGGCAGTGATGATCTCGCACCTGGGCGCCTTGCATAACGCGGTGGCCAGTTCCAACGCGATCGGAATTCCCCAGGGCGCACCGGCCCACCAGTGGGCACAGTCGATGGTCTCTTGGTTACCTCTGTACCACGATATGGGCTTGATCGGCTGCCTGATGCTCCCGATAACCACAGGACTCGATGCTTGGCTTCTTCGGCCCCCGACTTTCCTGGCCCGTCCCAAACTCTGGCTGGAACAGTTGGGATGCCACGGCACGACCTTCGTACCCTCTCCGAATTTCGGCTACCAGTTGGCGGTCGAGAGAATTCGACCGGGACAACTGGACGGGGTCGACCTCTCCAACTGGAAGGCGGCCCTCACCGGCGCCGAAATGATTCGCCCAGAAACCGTCAACGCCTTCTGCGATGCCTTCGGTCCCTATGGGTTCGATCCTCGGGCCTTCATGCCCTGCTACGGTTTGGCCGAAGCGACCCTGGCAGTCACCTTTGACACCCGAGGGGAGGGGGTACGAACCCTTCCAAAACCTCTGGGAACCGATACCGGATACGGACTGACGGAGATCGTCAGCAACGGCGGACCGATTGACAGCACCGAGGTCGTCATCCGGGCGCCCAATGGACGCGACCTCGACCAGGGTCACATCGGAGAGGTCTGCATCAAGGGTCCCGGTGTCTTCGATGGCTACTATCTGGACGAACAGGCGACCTCAGCGACCTTGAGCGACGGTTGGTTCCAGACAGGAGATTTGGGCTTTCTCACTGACGGCGAATTGTACCTGACCGGACGCACGAAGGACGTCCTGATTGTCCACGGCAATAATCTGATGCCCGACGAACTGGAACGGCTGGCGGACCGTGTGACCGGCGGCGGCGGCCTGATGCGGAGCGCCGCTTTTTCGATCGCTACGGGGGCCCAGGGAGAACAGGCCGTATTGGTGGTCGAAACCGCGCAGACCGAGGTCGAAAGCCTCGAACGCCTCGAGCAGGAGATTCGATCACAGATCGGACGTCAAATCGGATTGCCGCTGGCCGACGTCGTCTTCGTCAAACGAGGCCGAATCCCACGAACCAGCTCAGGCAAGATGCAACGAGCCGAAATCCGACAGAGTTACATTGACGGAAACCTTTAGAAGCCCGTAGGCTATACTCTCCCGCCATTGGAGGAAGTAATGACCATGAAAGAAACCGCCCTGGCCGTCATCGCCAAGGTCAGTGGTAAAGACCCCGAAGCGCTGGTGCCCGACGCCGAACTGGTCGCAAATCTGGGCATGGACTCCGCAAAGGCCTTGGAATTGCTCGTGGAACTCGAGGACCAGTTGGAGATCGAAATCTTGGACGAAGACGCCGCCAAGCTCAACACCGTCGGTGATATCCTCGCCTTTGTCGACCGACTCTCGAGCTAGAAATTTCTGCCACCAACCCTGCCATCTTGAACCGAATCTTGGTATTATGAGAGGCTATGGTCCGTTCGGTTCCGGCGTCCCAAGCCGGTGGCTCCAGCTCTGCCCTGCTTCGTTTGAAACGCGGCAACATCCTCGGTCGTTTGGATCGAGTGACTGCGGAGAGGGCGTTTCGTCTGTACCAGGAACACTCGACCGAGAGAATCGTCTGGTCGGGGGAAGGCATCGAAGCCGCCTTCACACGATCCACGATCACAATTCACATTCCAGAACCCAAAACGGCCGGGAAATTGAAGGCTCTCTGCTCCGCTTGTGGAACGGTCGAGCCACCCTGTTTCCACGCGATGGCAGCCCTTCTCCGGTGGCTGGATGTCCGTGCCACGCTGGTTCGGTTGGGACCGGGGTCGGCCTGGAGGGCGCACTCGAGGCATCCATTCATCGCACCGACACATTTGGCCGAGGATCGAGTTGATCTCAGTCATCTCACCGGTCCAGACCTGCGGTCGGCGTTGGAACTCCAGCTCTCCCTTCAGAAGACGGGAACAGCAAGCGTTCGCCTCTCGGGCCAAGAAGTCCACATTCGGATCACGCTCCCCTCCGGCGAGCATCGCATCGTCGTTTTTAGTGCAACTGTCCTCCCCAGTGCACTGCCGGTCCTCAGGACCATGAGTCGAATGGTCCTGGAGGGCGATCTGGAGCATTTGGAGCTCTCGGAGATTCGACTCCATCCGGTGTTGGCGGCCGCCTGGACCGAGGATGGGATTTTGCTGGAACCCGGCTACCGTCTCGGCAATCGTTCCGTCCTCGCCGCGACCGAGCTGGAAGGAAGGATCCACGGACGGTGGGCCCGGGTTGGGCGACATCTATGCCGGGTCCTGGACCCGCCAACGCCCCTGGTCCCCTTCCATCGCAAGGGTCGGCAACTCCGCACGGGACGGGAAGCCCTGCAGTTCTTGAGTCTCGACCATCCCCAGTTGAGGCAGCACGACTGGTACCTTCCCCGCGGGGCGTTGGCCAAATTCCGGCAACCGGTCGTTCCAAGGCCGGCATTCCTGATCGTCGATCGAAACCGGCGTGGGACAATCCTGTTACGCCCCTCATTCACGGCAGAAGGGCATACCCTGGACTGGTCAGCCACCCTGAACCTTCGAAAGACCGGTTTTGCGCGCATCGAGGAGCGGCTGGTTCACGCCCCTGATCTTTCGATCTTTGAACGGGCGGGTTTCAAACTACCGCGCCGCGGCCTGGAGGCAGGACTTCAAGGAAATCGTCTGGCCTTTATTCGTCTGGTCGCCGATACCGACATCGAGGTCCGCTCGGAGGAACAGGATCTGATCGATCTGGTCGCCCTGCTCCGCGGCGACACAGTTGCGGACCCCGGGCTTCCGCCTGGATTGAAATCCACTCTCAGACCCTACCAGCGCGATGGCGTGCGATGGCTGTGGCAACGATATCTCGCCGGGGTCGGCGCGTTGCTGGCGGATGACATGGGCCTCGGCAAGACCCACCAGGTGATGGGGCTCCTCGGCCATGTTCGGGCGGCGCGTCCGAAGGCTACGGTTCTCGTCGTCTGCCCCCGGGGCGTTCTGGAACACTGGAGCAATCTGCTGACAACCTTCGCTCCCAGTCTGGGCATCCACGTGTTTCACGGCAGCGACCGTCACCTCCCGGTCGCCCAGTCGGACAATCCGATTATTTTGACGACCTACGACATCCTGGTCCGGTCGTCCATGGAGCTGATTCCAAACCAATGGGACATCGTCATCTTTGACGAGGCACAGAGGATCAAGAACCCAAGGACGAAGGCGGCCCGATCGGCAAAAAAGCTCGAGGCACATTTCAAAGTCGCTCTCTCCGGAACTCCGCTGGAGAACCGCCTGCTCGAACTGTGGTCGGTCGTCGAGTTGGTGTTGCCGGGATACCTGGGTTCACAGCGAGATTTCAAGGAGACCTATCGGCATCCCTCACAGCCCCAGCTGGCTCTACTCCGTCGGAGACTGGGCATCCTCACACTGCGCAGGCTCAAAGAACAGGTGTTGTCAGATCTCCCGGAGAAGGTCGAAGATCTTCGGTTTTGCAATCTGACCGCACACCAAAAACGGGTCTACTCGACGATTCACGCCGGAGCGGTTTCCGACATTGCTGCGATTCTCGACGACCCAGGCCAGGAGATTCCCTTTATCCATATCTTCGCGTTGATGACTCGATTGAAGCAGGTCTGCGACCACTCAACCCTGGGAAGCGACACGCCAAGCCTCGAGGGCGGGTCCTCGGGGAAGCTCGAGATATTCGACGAAATCCTCAACGAGGCCCTCGAGGGCGGACAGCAGATTGTCGTCTTTTCTCAGTACGTCAGGATGTTGAACCTCCTCTCGGATCACCTTTGCGCCCAAGATGTAGGACATTTGATGTTGACAGGAGCGACCCGTGACCGGGGTCGGGTCATCAGGCGTTTCAATTCCAGTCAGCACGAACGGGTCATGCTGGCAAGTCTGCTCGCCGGCGGCGTCGGCATCGACCTGACCGGCGCTTCGGTCGTCATTCACTACGACCGTTGGTGGAACCCCGCCAAGGAAAACCAGGCGACCGACCGGGTTCACCGCATGGGTCAAAAACGATTCGTCCAGGTGTTCAAGTTGATCACGCGAGATACGATCGAAGAACGGATCGACAAACTCATTCGCCGAAAAATTGCGCTCTTCGAGGAGGTCGTAGCTCCGACCGAAAACCTCATTCGCGGCATCAACCGAAGGGAAATCGCTCAGCTATTGGACCTCGGATAGAGGTCCGGCCGACAACTCAGTGGAGCTAGTGTACTGCGTCTAAAGTCTCTACCACCTCTTGGCGGTCCTCCACACCGGTGGCTGCGTTACTCCTCCTTGAAGTAGTCAAACTACGACTGCGTCGTCGCGTCTTGCCACCGGCGCGGGTGCCTCGCAAACTGATGGAAGGAACTTCAGACGCAGTACACTAGGGTGTGCCAGAAGGCCGGGGTTGGACCTCGCAATCTCGAACATGGTGCGGCGATCAATCTGTCGCTGTCTTCTGCCGCAGAAACATGCCGCGGGTTTCTGTCGCTGTCGTCCGTCGCTGAGGCTGAACCTGTACCTGCACCTGTTTGCTGACGCGGTCCCTGTCGCTGCCCCTGATTTCCATCCCCGGCCTTCGGGGGCGCATCAAGGTCACCGTAGACGCAACGACTGTCGATCGCCCCCGCTCGGTGCGCTTTTCGGAGGGGCAGCGATTTTCAAACCGGTAAGGGGACCGCCCCTCCGAAAAACGACCTTGGCGGCCTAAACCTCCGCCCGAGATTCGATTGCTGGAGCGCTCTCCGAGGATTGCCACCCTATGCATTGTCCGCAACTGCACTTTTAGCTTGAGGTTACCTTGAGAACAATGCAAAGGATGGACACGTCCCGTGGGAGATTTTTGGCGCTCTCGGGTTTGCACGGCGGCGCCGAACCTTTCGGTATATGCTCCGTTGTCTAGAACGAGGGGAGTCTGATCATGCGTAACAAATGGATTTTGATCGTGGTG
>DAOWGJ010000049.1 GCA_030637505.1 Holophagae bacterium | reverse complement strand
TTGGCTGGCGAGTCATCCGCGCCGCTGACGAGGCGCGACAACGCAGTCGTAGCTGGGCTACTTCAAGGAGGAGCAACGAAGCCAGCGGTGTGGAGGGCCGTCAGGAGATGGTAGGAATCTCGGGCGCACTACACTAGTGTACTGCGTCTGCTTTCCTTCCATCAGTTTGCGCTTATCCGCGTCGGTGGCAAGACGCGACGACGCAGTCGTAGTTTGACTACTTCAAGGAGGAGCAACGCAGCCACCGGGGTGGAGGGCCGCCAAGAGGTGGTAGAGACTTCAGACGCAGTACACTGGAAAACCACGCCAACCCGAAGGGTTGCCGAGCCGTGAGGCTCGGTCCCGCGAAGCGGGAACCGTGGAGCAGGGGACACGCCCTGATGATCTAAGAGCGGATTGACAAAAAACCCGGCCTTCCGGCCGGGTTTTCTGGTCATTTGGCTCGCTCAGGGTCGTTCGAGAATATAGGCGAAGCCCATGCCGCCACCAATGCACATGGTGACCATGCCTCGTTTGAGGTCTCGGCGTTTCATCTCCCCGAGGATCTTGACGGTCAGAATCGCACCGGTGGCCCCGAGGGGGTGGCCGGTGGCGATGGCGCCGCCGTTGACATTGGTCTTCTCCGGGTCCAGTCCCAGTTCGTTGACGCAGTAGATCGACTGGCTGGCGAAGGCCTCGTTGATCTCGATCAGATCGATATCATCAAGGGACAGGCCGGCCTTCTTGAGGACCTTGGGAACGGCGACCACGGGGCCGATGCCCATGATGTCGGGGTCGACGCCGCCTACGGCCCACTCACGGACATAGGCGATCGGTTCGAGGCCGCGTTCCTTGGCGATGTCGTCACCCATAATGACCACCGCCGCAGCGCCGTCGTTGATCTGAGAGGCGTTGCCGGCTGTCACCGAACCCCTGGGGTCGAAGACCGGCCTCAGTTTTCCGAGACCCTCGACGGTCGAATCGCCACGTGGACCCTCGTCGGTGTCGAAGGTGAATTCCTTCCAGTTCCCGTTGTTGAGGGTGCGGACCTGGATCGGGACGATTTCATCCTTGAACTTGCCTGAGGCAATCGCTGCCGCGGCCTTCTTGTTGGAGTTGACGGCAAACTCGTCCTGCATTTCCCGGGTGATCTTGAATCTGTTGGCCACCTGCTCGGCCGTTGTGCCCATGCCGGCGTAGGCGTTGGGCATCGACTCCATCAGGTGCGGGTCGGCGATCAACTTGTTGCCGCCCATGGCGACCAGGGACATGCTCTCCACGCCTCCGGCGATGACGATGTCCTGGCTGCCTGCACGAATGCTGTCGGCGGCCAGAGCGATTGTCTGCGAACCGGAGCAGCAGAAGCGATTGACGGTCATCGCCGTGACCTCGACCGGGAACCCGGCCGAGAAGGCGATCATCCGGGCGATGTTCATGCCCTGTTCGCCCTCGGGCATGGCGCAACCGAAGATAATGTCGTCGACCTCTTCCTTATTGAGGCCGGGCGTTCGGTCCATCAGTGCCTCGAGCATTCGCGCGGCGAAGAACTCGGGGCGAGTGTCTTTGAGACTTCCTTTTTTTGCCCGCCCAACCGGCGTGCGGGCCATAGAAACGATGACGGCTTCTCGCATCGTGTTCTCCTTCCTAGTTTCTCAGCGGCTTGTTGTTTACGAGCATGTATTTGATGCGGTCCTGGGTCTTGGGTTCGCCCAGGAGCGAGAGGAAGGCCTCACGCTCGAGATCCAGGATGTCCTGCTCTGTGACGGGGGAGTTGATTGTCGTGTCTCCGCCGGTGAGAATGCGCCCGAGGTGGGTGGCGACCAATTCATCGTGGGACGACACCCAGTGGGTCAGTTTCATGTTGTGAAGCAGCATCTTCAGTGTTGCCAGGCCCTCGGCCCCCGGCAGCTTGAAGGTCTTAAGCCGGGGTGGCAAGTAGCCGACCTTGTCCATGCCGATGACCATCTGCTTGGCGGTGTAGAGCTGCCTGTCACGGTTGATCTCTACCACGTCCCACGGTTTCAAATATTTACGATCTCTCGCTTCTTCACCAGAGGTGGCCACCTTGGCCATGCCGATGTTCTCGAAGGCGATCTGCAGGAATGGAAGGTTGGAGAGGACCGGTGTGTCGATACCCTCGAGCACCCGCTCGAGCATGTAGAGGCACCCGCCGCCTGCCGGGATCAATCCGACGCCGACTTCGACCAGACCGATGTAGGTCTCTGCCGTGGCACAGGCGCGATCGGCGCCCATCGTCAGCTCGCAGCCTCCGCCGAAGGCATAGCCAAATGGTGCGGTGACCACCGGAACCTTGGCTCGCCGTTGGCCGATCGTCATGCCCTGGAACCGCTGGATCATTTCGTCGATCACGGTCCACTGTCCGGCCTGGACGCCCTCCAGCATCGCCAGGAGGTTTGCGCCGGCACTGAAGTTCTCGCCTTGATGATGGACCACCAATCCGCTGAAGTCCTTCTCGGCAATTTCGAGGGCCTTGTACATCACATCCATGATGTCGTCGTCGATCGGGTTCATCTTGGCCTGGAGGGCCGAGTGGAACTCAACGCAGGCGACACCATCGCCGATGTCCACCAACGAGGCGCTCTTGTTGCCGTAGATGACCTTCTGGTCATCGCGCTTGATGTCTTGAAGAACGAGGAAAGACTCCGGCTTGGGCTCCTTGAGGTAGGACTTGGTTTTGGGATCCCAGTACTGACGGCCGTCGGCACTTTCAAGGTAGAAGGTCTCGTGTCCGGCCTCAAGCATCTCCAGCACCCACGATGCAGGTGTGATGCCGTCTGTTTTCATGCGGTCTACTACGGCTTGGACTCCGAGAACATCCCAGGTCGCGAACGGCCCAAGGTCCCAGTTGAAGCCCCAGCACAGCGCGTTGTCGATATCGACGACGGTATCGGAGATCTCTCCGAAACGGTTGGAAGTATAGGCCAGTGTATCGCGGAGGATTCGCCAGGCCAGCGCCCCGCCGCGGTCGTCGGCTGCGACCAGATCCTTGATCCGCTTCTTGACGTCGTGAGTCTTCTTGGCCCTGCCGAGGGACGGAATGTTCGGGCGCTGCTTCTCACGGTATTCGCCGGTCTTCCAGTCGATGACCAGCTTGGTCTTGGAGCCGTCGGCATTCTTCTGAATCTTGAAAAAGCCGCCCTTGTCGCGGGTCTTGCGGCCCAACGACCCGTTCTCGATCATCGTCTTGACGAATTGTGGCATCGAGAAGATGTCCAGCTTCTCATCGTCCGGACACCCTTCGGCGATCGTATTGACCGTATGGGCCATCACGTCGATGCCGACCAGGTCAACGGTGCCGAAAGAGGCTGAACCTGGATGGCCCATTGCCGGCCCGGTGATGGCATCGACTTCGTCAACTTGATATTCCATGTCCATCATTGCCGTGATCGTCGTTTGGATGCCGAAGACGCCGATGCGGTTGCCGACGAAATTTGGCGTGTCTTTGCCGAACACGATGCCCTTGCCCAGGCGGAAACGACCGAAATCGGCGAAGAAATCCATGACTTCTTTGGAGGTCTCGTCACCGGAGACCAACTCCAGAAGGCGCATGTAGCGAACAGGGTTGAAGAAGTGGGTGACCAGGAAGTTCTTTTTGAAGTCGTCCGATCGGCCCTCGACCATGCCGGAGATCGACAACCCCGAAGTATTCGAGGAGATGATTGAGCCGGGTTTCCGTACCTCTTCGACCCGGCCGAAGACCTGTTGTTTAATGTCCAGGCGTTCGACGACAACCTCGACGATCCAGTCGCAATCGGCCAGTTTGTGCCAGTCGTCCTCGAAGTTCCCCGTTTCGATCAGGGGCAGGAACCGACTGGTGTACAACTGGGCCGGTTTGCTTTTCTTGAGTCCCGCGAGTCCCGCAAGGGCAAACTTGGATCGAAAACGGGGGTCGTCTTCCTTGAGCCCCTTCTTCGCGTCTCCCTCAGTGAACTTCGGGGGCACGATGTCCAGCAGCAACACCGGAATTCCGGCGTTGGCCAGATGTGCCGCGATTCCGGAGCCCATGACTCCGGCGCCCAGCACTGCAGCCCTTCGGATTTCTCTACTCATGGATCAACCTCCCATTGATATTTAACCTATGGTGAGCGATTCTCAATGGTGATCTGCACCAATCTCTTGCGCCCTGGGCAATTTCAGAAAGCCTCGACATACACGCGGGTATGCCTGCGTTTTCTTCAAGTACCAGCGCATCAAGATCTTGGCACATCTCATCCATCAGAATCGCCCACCACAGGTTTGAGTCAAGGCGCCGGATGGCGCCCGCGTGGATTTCTGGTCTTCGCGAACACTCGGTTGAGGTCCATGAAGGATGAGATGAATGAACACTCATTCATTTTGCATCAAATGCCGCACGTTGGCAAGAGGGGGGGGGCAGAAACTAGAAACTCGAAACTGGAAACTTCGGAAGGTCGGGGTGGGGGCTCCAAAAAGAAGAAATTAACGCAGAGGCGCAGAGACGCAGAGACGGAAACACGGGAGATAGACCATGAAGCCTGTGTTGGCTTTGAATATGTGGTTCCCGATTCAATTTAAAGAGGCCAGTTTTAAGGTCTTTCGCTTTGCATATACGGTTGCCATCTTCGGTATCGCTCCGTGCCACCACCCTCCTGAACTCTGCGTCTCTCGGGTGTCGGTGGCGCTCAGGTACAATAACGACTGTGTTTGAAATAGCGATAACGATGGAGAGTGTGATGAAGAGATTCCTCATAACGATGATTGCCTTGGTTCTGGTGGTTCCGGCGGCGTGGGCAGGCGGCCTGGCCGGGGTCAAGATGGACGAAGAGGTCATGGTCGGCAGCGACACCGTCAAGCTGAACGGCATGGGGTTGCGCAAGAAACTCTGGGTCAAGGTCTACGTTGGTGGACTGTATCTCGAACATCCGACGACCAATGCCGAAAATGCGGCGCACTCCAAGCAGACCAAGAAAATGGTGATGCATTTCCTGACCAGCAAAGCGACGAAAAAGAAGATGGATTCTGCGTGGATCGAGGGCTTCGAGGCGAATTGGGGGCATTACGGGGAAATCAAGGCTCGGGTGATGACCTTCAATAGTTATTTTGATGATATGAAAGACGGCGATGTCGTCGAGATGACCCTGGTACCCGGTCAAGGAACGACGATCGTCGTCAATGGCGCCACCAAGGGTACGATCGAGGGCGACGATTTCGGTGAAGCCCTGGTCAATGTCTGGGTCGGAGACTCGCCGCCAACTGATGAATTCAAGAAGGGTGTGCTGGGCGGGTGATTCCCGGCTGTTTCCCGACATTGATCGATCAGCGGGGCGCCTTTGGGCGCCCCGTTCGGGCATTTTTGGTGATCCTGGCGTTCGCCTTGGCGGTGACAGGTATGGGCCTTCAGGGCTGGGCAGAAGACCGTCGGCCCGACGATGGCCAGCTCCTGGCCGTAAGGGATCGAATTCAACAGTATGAGAAGAAGCTGGCCGCGATCGAACGCGAGGCCCAATCGGCCCGAATGGAACAGGAGAGACTCCAGACCGAGGTCGGCCTGGCAGAAGCCCGAGTCGAGGAGGTCGAACTGGAGTTGACCTCGTCCCGGAACGAGGTCGTTCGGCTGAAAGAGGAAACGGCAGCCATTTCCAGGGATCTGGAACAACGGAGGGCTTGGCTGGCGACTCACCTGGAGTTGGTATCCCTCCTGGGGAGGCCGGGACCTCTCCAGTTGGTCTGGGACGGGGC